>JANOOV010000139.1:0-9022 GCA_031421535.1 Gammaproteobacteria bacterium | reverse complement strand
TGTCCACCAACGGCGATACCTTCCTGGGCGGTGAGGATTTCGACAAGCGCGTCATCGATTATCTGGTGGATGATTTCAAAAAATCTTCCGGCATCAATCTGGCCAACGATCCGTTGGCGTTGCAGCGTTTAAAAGAAGCGGCGGAAAAAGCCAAGATCGAACTGTCGACCAGCCAGCAAACCGACATCAATTTGCCCTACGTCACCGCCGACGCCAGCGGACCCAAGCATCTGAATCTCAAACTCACGCGCTCCAAGCTCGAAGCGCTGGTCGAGGATTTAATTCAGCGCACCTTGCCACCGTGCAAAATGGCACTGAAAGACGCGGGCGTGTCGGTATCGGATATTGACGAGGTGATTCTGGTCGGCGGTCAAACCCGCATGCCTAAAGTGCAGGAACTGGTGCGCGAGCTGTTCGGCAAAGAGCCACGTAAAGACGTCAACCCGGACGAAGCTGTGGCGGTGGGCGCGGCGATTCAGGCCGGGGTGTTGGCGGGCGAAGTCAAAGACGTGCTGTTGCTGGACGTGACCCCGCTGTCGCTGGGCATTGAAACGCTGGGTGGCGTAATGACCAAGCTTATCGAGAAAAACACCACCATTCCGACCAAGGCAACGCAGGTGTTTTCAACTGCCGAAGACCATCAATCGGCCGTGACCGTGCATGTGTTGCAGGGCGAACGCGAAATGGCCTCGGCGAATAAATCGCTGGGCCGATTTGACCTGGGCGACATTCCGCCTGCGCCGCGCGGTGTGCCGCAAATTGAAGTGGCTTTCGATATCGACGCCAACGGTATCTTGAATGTATCGGCGCGCGACAAGGCGACCGGCAAAAAACAATCGATCGCCATTAAGGCTTCGAGTGGTCTGTCGGAAGACGACATCAAGCGCATGGTGTCTGACGCCGAAGCGCACCGTGAGGAAGACCGCAAATTCCACGAACTGGTCGACGCACGCAACAAGGCTGAAAATCTCATGCACTCCGCGACCAAATCGATGGGTGAGTTGGGCGCCAAGTTGGAAGCGGGAGAAAAGCAAAACATCGACGCGGCGATTAACGCGTTGAGAGAAGCGTTGAAAGGCGACGACAAAGCAGCGATTGAAGCCCGCACCGCCACACTGGGCGAGGTGTCGTCGAAGATGGCGGAACGTTTGTATGCACAAAAAGATTCGGGTGCACAGGTGCCGGGTAGTGACACAGGCAACACCGGCGGCAGTGGTGGTAGTGGTGGTAGTGGTTCCGGCGCCAAAGACGACGTCGTGGATGCCGAATTTGAAGAAGTGAAAGACGAGAAAAAATAGCGTGCAGCCCCCGGTAGCAGCGGGGGATTTTTATAACACCACATGTTACGACAGCACACGCTATGGCCAAGCCAGACTTTTATGAAATCCTCGGTGTCGCGCGCAACGCCAGCGAAGCCGAACTGAAAAAAGCGTATCGCCGTCTGGCGATGAAGTATCACCCTGACCGCAATCCGGGTGACAAGCCCTCGGAAGAAAAATTCAAAGAGGCCAAGCAAGCCTACGAAGTGTTGACCGACGCGCGCAAACGCGCGGCTTACGATCAGTTCGGCCATGCCGGTATCGACCCCAGCGCCGCAGCGGGAGCAGGCGGTGCGGGCTTTGGCGCCAACGCGAGTTTCAGCGATGTATTCGGTGAAGTCTTCGGCGATATTTTCGGCGGCGCACGCCAGGGTGGCGCGCGCGCGCACCGGGGTGCGGACTTACGCTACAACCTTGAGCTGAGTCTGGAAGATGCGGTACGCGGATCATCGGTGAAAATTCGCGTACCCACGCATGTGGCATGCAAAACCTGCGGCGGTAGCGGCGCCAAAAAAGGCACCAGTCCGACGACCTGTTCCACCTGCGGTGGGCACGGCCAGGTGCGTATGCAGCAAGGTTTTTTTTCCTTACAGCAGGCCTGCCCGCGCTGTCGCGGCAGCGGTACCGTGATTATCGATCCGTGCCCGGCTTGCCACGGTGAAGGCCGGGCCGAAGAACAAAAAACCTTGTCGGTAAAAATCCCCCCCGGCGTCGACAACGGCGACCGCATCCGTCTGGCCGGTGAAGGCGAGGTCGGGCAAATGGGTGGCCCGCCCGGTGATTTGTATGTGCAGATTTCCGTGCTGGATCATGCGTTGTTTGTGCGTGAGGGCTCAGACCTCTACTGCGAAGTGCCTATCGATCTGACCACCTCCGCCTTGGGCGGCGAGCTCGACGTGCCAACGCTTGACGGGCGCGTGAAGCTGAAAATACCGCCCGAAACCCAAACCGGAAAAGTATTTCGCATGCGCGGCAAAGGCGTGCAGTCAGTACGCGGCGGACCGACCGGCGACTTGCTGTGTAAAGTGGCGGTGGAAACGCCGGTGAACCTGACCAGCAAACAAAAAGACTTGCTGCGTGAGTTCGACCAGTCGCTGAAAAACACCGGGGGCAAACACAGCCCGCGCACCACGACCTGGCTCGACGGCGTGAAAAAGTTTTTCGACGACATGAAGCCATGAAGCCCATTGCTGTGCGTCACATGTTTGCGATACTGTTTTTCGGCAGTGCATCCGCACTTGGATTTGCCCACGCCGACGACAAATCCGAACCCGCATTAAAATTCCCCGGCGAAGCGCCCGCGCACCGCGTCGTGTATCAGCTCAACAAGGCCGATCCCGGTTATCAGGAAAGCATATTATTTTCGGTCGGCGCTATGGTGCGAAAATACGGTGACAACATCAAAATCGTCGTCGTCGCGATCGGCCCCGCCATCCATACATTGGCAAAAAAACCCAAGCGCCCGGTCAGCGAAGAAATCAAACAACGCATCCGCAGCCTGAACGAATACGGCGTGGAATTTCACGCCTGCGGCAACACCATGAAATCGCAAAACTGGAAAGACGCAGACATGCTGCCGTTCGCCAAAGTCGTGGAAGTGGGTGCGTCGGACTTAATGGAATTGCAGGAGCAGGGTTACGCGTACATCAGCTGGTAGTATTTAGTATTCACCTGCCAGGAACCACACACATGACCAACCCCACCCGAATCGCCATCGCCGGAGCCGCCGGACGCATGGGCCGCGTGCTGATCGAAGCCGCCCACAACTCAGCTAACGTGCGCGTCACCGGTGCCTTCCAACGCACCGGCAGCAGCGTGATCGGTGCCGACGCCGGTGAACTCGCGGGCATCGGCACGCTCGGTGTGCGCGTTGTTGACAATGTCGATGTCGCCTTACGTGACGCCGACCTGCTCATTGATTTCACCCGCCCGGAAGTCACGCTCGCGCATCTGGCGGCCTGCCACAGCGCGCGCAAAAAAATCATCATCGGCACCACCGGTTTCAATCCGCAGCAAAAAGAACACATCGCGCAGATCGCTCAAGACATCGCCATTGTCATGGCGCCCAACATGAGCGTCGGCGTGAATTTGTGCTTCAAGTTACTGGACATCGCCGCACGCGTACTCGGCGACGACGTCGATATCGAAATTGTCGAGGCGCACCACCGCCACAAAGTGGACGCACCGTCCGGTACCGCATTGCGTATGGGCGAGGTAATCGCTAATGCGCTGAATCGCGATCTCAAGACCTGTGCCGTTTACGGCCGCGAAGGCGTCACCGGCGAACGCGACCGCAACAGCATCGGCTTCGCCACTATCCGCGCTGGCGACATCGTCGGCGATCACACCGTGATGTTCGCAGGCCTGGGCGAACGCGTTGAAATTACCCACAAAGCTTCCAGCCGCCTCAACTTCGCAAAAGGCGCGCTGCGTGCCGCACACTGGCTCGCCAGCAAAGAGCACGGACTCTATGACATGCAGGATGTGTTGGGACTGCGCTGATCACTGAGGCCGGTCGTCCATCATGGACGCCTACCTTTCTGAATCTTCAGACAAACTTCAGTTGAGTACCCACAGGCACTCTCATAATCTTCGTGTAATGCGACTGCACGAGGATCATGAAATGAAACGACACATCGGCTCGGCGTTGATTTTGGTGGCGCTACTTCCGGGATGCGCGGCAGAAAAAAAACATTATGAGGAATCCATCCCCGCCGCAAAACATCAACCGGATACACGCGTGCTGGTCAAATTTCCGGACGATGGGAAGTACTTTCTGGTAACCATGCGGCAAAACTTGTCCGACATTCATGACATCCACCGGGCGGTTGCGGATTCCAACTTCGAGCGCGCGGCACAGATCGCGGAATTCAATCTCGGGTTGGGCGGCATAAAAACCCATAACGCCCTAGCTGTAGACATGCCCGACGGCATGCGCAATATGGGCATGACCTTTCACGAAGCCAGCAGCCAACTCGCACAATCATTGCAGGAAAAAAATGTAACGAAAGCCCTCGACGGTTTGGCAAACGTGACCCAAGTGTGTGTGATGTGTCATGCCATGTACCGGGTCAGGTAATTAACCCGCATTCGAATCGGGAGCAAAGGCTTTTCGACTAAGGTCGGCTCTTAGGGTGCCTGGATTACTTCATAGAGACCTGGATTAGGTATGAGCGCACCAGATGCAGTGGATACATCGACCATTTTTTTCAGCTCGAGGCTATTTAACGCCGCCTGAAAATGCGCAGCTGATTTCCATACAGCGATGTTGACTAAATAAAATTTCGCCTCCGGGTTAATGGCTCGATGTATTTTTGAGGACACGTAACCCGGCTGTTTGCCGAAATATTCAGAGTACTTCCAATACTCGGCCAAGGCATCTTGTTCCCTGCCCTTGGCGACCAAGAGTGGATTGATAACAATAATGTGACCCCCCTGTTCTGCGGCATTAACCTCGGGAAAAGAAATGGCCATCACCAAGCCGACACCGACGATGAGGCACGATAAACCCTTTAGGTAATTCTGAATGTTTTTCTTCATAAGCAGGCCCTCCGTTAAATGAAGCGATCAAAAATTCGGATCTTTGGGATGAGGTTTTCCGGTCCCCGTTTCGAGGTAGTTTTTCAAGCTAACTCCCATGAAAAATCCCCATTTGCAGTTGCAGTGCATATAAAACTCGGACGGCTCTGCCCATCCACGATTGGCAAATTGCACGACGGAACCGCGTTCATGCGGCTGAATTTCAAAACTGAACTCTTTTGTATCAACCCACGGCCCAGCAACGCATTTCCATACCACTCTCTCATTGGGTACTAACTCTGTAATCTTCATATCTACTTTGTGCTCACCGTTGGGGCCAAATCCAAAGCTTGCCACCGTACCCACCTTGGCGGTCGTTTCCACTTTCGTCCACCATGCGCTCAGCCCGCGTTGTTCGGTGAGTGCCCCGTAGAGTTTTTCCGGGGGAGTTTCGATGATTACGCGATGTAAAATATCAGTCATGGTTGTCTCCTTTGTTCGTGTGTAACAGATAAAATTCCCGGTATTGTTTACCATGTGGTGTACAATACGGGCGCAACTTTCCTCAAAGCAATGCTCAAGAAAACCCTCCTAACTTAACTTCGTTTGTACAAAATATTCGAAACTATTAAAGGTGCTACTCCAGCCGAACTCGTGGCCATCGTAGGCTTCTTTATTTGGCAGGTGCTCGTGGGTAAGCCGTATTTCCGTGGACTCGCCAACTTGCTTGAAATCAATACTCACCAGAGTCTCGGCGCATTGATTTTTGCTGCCGCTACAGGCCTGGTTTTCAAGCCGCCAAGTGAACACCAATCTTTCGGGCGGGCTGACTTCGACGTACTCACCACAGTGTTTAATCGCAATTCCTTCGGGCGACTGTAAGACAATCAGGTATTCGCCCCCTCTCCTCAGATCAATGTCAGATGTGGTCACGGTAAATCCAACAGGCCCAAACCAACTTGCCAGTACCTCTGTCTTTGTCCAGGCTTCAAAGGCTCGCTCCAGCGACACGTTAAAGACCCGCTGAAGAGTCAATATTGCATGGGGGCTAGATGCCGCCGATCTAGCCATTTTTGTTTCCTTTCTTTTTTGCGGTCTCGTTAAAATACGTGTCGAGCGCATCAAACTTCTTGTTCCAGAAATTCTCGTAGAAGGCGATCCATTCTGCCGCATCGCTTAACGGTTGCGGCACGAGGCGACATTGATGAGTCCGGCCAATGATCTGTCTGCGCAGTAATCCAGCATTTTCCAAAACCTTTAAATGTTTTGTTACGGCGGGCTTGGTCATATCAAAGGGAGCCGCCAATTCCATCACCGACATTTCCCCTTTCGTAAGCCGCAGAAGCATCGCCCTGCGCGTAGCATCTGAGAGGGCAGAAAAAATCACATCTAATTTGGCAGCACTAATGTTAACCATATGGTGAACTATAAATGCTACCCGCTTTCGATGTCAAGCATTGCTCCGCACGCAATCACTTGAACGACGCCGCCTCGGCCTCGCGGTAGGCGAAGCTGGCGTTGCGACGTGCGAGTTCTTCGTAATTGGCGAGTTTGGCGAAGCGCGACTGGTCCAGCTTTTCGATGGCGTCCTGCATGTCAACACCCGTGGCGATCATCTTTTTCATGTGGTCGCGTAACATGATCAGGTACTCGCGAGTGGAGAAGCGGAAGGCGTCGAGTTGCGCCGGTTTTCCGTGGCCGGGAACAAAGGTCACCGCACCGAAGCGGCCCAAGCTGTCGAACACTTTGATCCACGACTCGACATTTCCGCCGTCGATGACAGCGGGTAAGCGGCCGCTGTAGAGCACGTCACCCGCGTACACGACTTTGTCCTCGACCACCTGTACCGCAAGCGGCCCCGGCGTATGAGCGGCCCCCGCGAGTGGATGCAAGCGCAACGTTACGCCGCCCAGGTCGAGCACTGTTTCGGTGTCGATGAGCCGGTCCGGTGCGCCCGGCGCACGCAGGCTACCGGCAGGAAGTTTGAGCAAGTTTTCGATGTTCTGCGCGAACATGCCGCCCATCTCCGCCATGCGTGCGGCTTCCGCCGCCGTGGCCAGCACGGTCGCGCCCTGACGGCGAAAATATTCATTGCCGAGAAAGCGATCCGCTTGCGAGTTGCTGTTGATCGCATACTTCACTGGCGCCGACGTGATGCGCGCGATGTGCGCAAGCATCTCGGTCACCATCGCTTCGTTGTAGGCGGTTTCGATCACGGCGACAGCATCCTTGCCGACCACGAACGCGAGATTCATGCGAAATCCGCGATTCTCAGGACTCGGCCCGCCGTGCGGACCAATCCACGCGTAAACGTGTTCGGACACGCGCGTCGGTGTCGGCAAGATCGGTGCGGCCGCCCAGGTTGTGATGGCCGCGCTCAACAGAGTGATGGCAAGTAGAGATCGTTTCATAGTGGCTCCGGTGGTTGTTTGCTACGGCAAGACTAGCGTTTATTCCAGAGGCGCCGCTACTTAATAGTTCCTGACGCAAAAGTAAGGACACCGTAGGTGGAAGAACGCCTGGCGCTGCGCCATGATGAACCGTTAACGGCGAAAACCATCGAGGGTTTATGCGCATCCTGCTCATCGAAGACGAAACCAAACTCGCGCAGGCCATCCAGCAAAGTCTGGCGGCGTTGAGTTACGACGTGGCACTCGCCGCGAACGGTGAAGAAGGATTTTTTCTCGCCAGCACCACGGCTTTCGATCTGGTGATTCTCGATTTGAATTTGCCGGGGCGCGACGGCCTGGAAATCCTGCGCAATTTACGTCACCGGGGCTGGCGCACGCCGGTGCTTATCCTCACTGCGCGCGACGGGCTCGACGACCGCGTGCAGGGTCTTGACAGCGGCGCGGATGATTATCTGGTCAAGCCGTTTGCATTTCCGGAATTGCACGCGCGGCTGCGCGCACTGAGCCGTCGCGGGCACAGCGGTGAGTCCGTGAAATTGCTCTGCGGGGACCTGGAACTGGACCGGCTCGCGCGCACCGTGACGCGCGGCGGTCAAGCGCTTGAACTCACCGTCAAAGAGTTCGAGCTGCTGGAATTTCTGCTGCGGAATAAAGGTCACGTCGTGGCGCGCGAGATGCTCGCGCGGGAAATTTGGGGCGAGCGTGCCCGCGCCGTTCCACTCGACAACGTGATCGACGTGCATATCGCGCGGCTGCGCGCCAAGGTTGACACCCCGTTCGCCGTCGCGCTGATCCGCACGGTGCGCGGCGTCGGATTCTGCCTGCAGGAGGGCGATTGATGCAGTGGCGGCTGAGCGTGCGCACACGCTTGACGCTGTGGCACGCGGCGATCATGGCGCTGGTGTTGGCAGTGTTCGCGCTGGGCATTTACGGCTACGTGCGCGAACACCTGTTCGCGCAAATCGACGCGCGGCTGGACGAAAGCATCACCTACATTGCCAACACCGCACGCACCGACGTGAACGAACTGGGCGAAATCGAACGCCATACGCGCGTGCTCGCGTTTCGCGTACTCGAAGGCGACTGGCCGTTGTACGTAAGCGCCGGGTGGGTGGTGGACTATCTTGACATGGCAGTAAAACCACCCGGCGCGGGTCGCTGGATCTTTGCCGCACCGCGCGGCGGCATCTACCACCTGAAGGAAAGTATTCTCGCGTTGGGTGATCGGCAACTGCGCATCACCACCGCCGAGCAGAGCGAACCGATTCATCGCAGCCTGCACTGGCTGGGCGTGACCCTCGCGGGAGGATTGCCGGTGGCGTTTTTAGTGAGCTTGCTGGGCGGCTATTTTCTGGCTGGCCGGGCGCTGGCGCCGGTGCAACATCTCACCGCGCGCGCTCGCGCCATCCGCGCCGACAATCTTTCCGAACGTCTCGCCGTGACCCATGCGCACGATGAGTTGGGCCAACTAACAACTGTGTTGAACGATGCCTTCGCGCGGCTCGAAGAATCGTTCGCGCGCTTGAAGCGTTTCACGCAAGACGCCGCCCACGAACTGCGCACACCGCTCGCAGTGCTGCGCAGCGTCGGTGAAGTTGGCTTGCAGGAGCAGCGCGACCCGCAAGCCTACCGCGACATCATCGGCAGCATGCTCGAAGAAGTGGATCGGCTCGGGCGTCTGGTGGACGGCCTGCTGACCTTGGCGCGCGCCGAGTCCGGACGGTTTTCAGTGCACCTGAAAACTGCAAGTCTCCGCATCCTCTGCCACGACGT
>JANOOV010000138.1:0-5252 GCA_031421535.1 Gammaproteobacteria bacterium | reverse complement strand
CAACGCCTTCGCCATACCGGGTGGTTACGTGGTCGTCAACGTCGGCTTGATTCAGGCCGCCGACAACGCCGAAGAAGTCGCGGGCGTGCTGGCGCATGAAGTTCAACACGTCGAAAGGCGCCATAGCTTGAAAGGCATGGTGCGGAACCTCGGTTGGAGCGCGGTCATCAGTCTCGCATCAGGCCAGGTGGGTGCTGATGCGTGGGCAGGTATGGCAACCCAATTGGGCAGTCTGAAATTCGGCCGCGATTATGAAACCGAAGCGGACGTGCTGGGTTTGGCGGCGCTGCGCAAGGCGCAGATTGACGCCAACGGCATGCTGCGCTTTTTTGAAAAACTGCAACAGCAGGACGGTGCGACCATCACGTTGCTTTCGACCCATCCGGCCACGGTGGACCGGCTTGCAGCCCTGAAACTTGCGGTTAACAAACAAGTGGCCGATGCGGTACAGCCGCTCCCTTACGATTGGGCAGCGATCAAGGCCGAGGTGAAGCAGCGGTAAAACAAAGCGGGACTCTCGCTTCGGGATTCCGCCGGTCTAAAAGGAATTACTCGCGGCGATGAAGGTCGTGAGCGTCCACATCTGTAAATCCTGCACGCCCGAAGACACTTGCGCCTGACCTTTGCCGACGCTGCCGTTGACGCCCAGCGACAGCGACGAGTTGCGGGTGAAGTGGGTCACGCTGAAGCTGCCGCCGTACAAATCCACGTGTTCGAGTTGGCCGGTTTGTGTGGTGTTGAGCGTCGGCGTGTTCGCCATGTTGTTGAATAATCCCGCACGCAACGCCCATTGTGAATTGATGTAGTACTCGCTGCCCAGCGCGAAGTTCAGCACCGCAATCCGGGTTCCGGCACGTTGATTCCAGGACAGATCGCCACTGAACAGCAACCGGTCGTCGGCAAACCAGGCGCCGCCGATTTTTATTTCCAGTGGGAGTTCGCGTTGTGCGGTGGAGGTGTTGATGATCGGTTTCGGGATGGATGTATCCGACGCCAGTTTGTCGGTTTGCTGGTTACGGGAGTCGGAGCTTAACAACTGTGTTTTACGGATGCTCATGCCCAGTGACAGGCGTTCCAGCGGCGACCACATCAGACCCAGCACCGGGTTGATTCCATATTCCGTGGTTTGGCGGTAGTCACTGGTCCAGCGTTGTTGACCGTTGGCGAGAATGGTCTGTTGGTTAAGAATCAATTGTTTTTTTCGATAGTGGGCGTAGAGCGTCAATCCGATTGCGAGATCGTCGCGTGGTTTGAACGCGAAGGATGGGCCGAGGTTGTAAGTCGAGTCGTTGTTGTTGAAATTGATGTAATAGTCTTGTACTGCCTCCCCGCCGGTCGGCGTGAAATTGGAAAAGTGCTGGTCCTGATCATCGGCCACCGCGTCGGTGACGACCACAGAAAATCCCGCCATACCGCCCGCGAACGGTTGAATCAGGCCGAAGAAATTCGGTATCAGCCCGGAGGACACCCGCTTCCAGCTTTTGTCGCCGAAAACATTTTTGTATTCTGCGAAGGTACTGCTGTACGCATTGACACTGCCGTTCAGGCTGGCGCCGTCGGCGTGCGCGATCCCGGCAGGATTGTAGTACAGGCCGCTGGGATCATCGGAGATAGCGCTGTATGCGCCACCCATGCCGGCGGCGCGGTCGCCGATCAAGACATTATTGTAATGGTAGATGTCCGCTTGAACTGTTGCCGCAAACAACGCGGCGGTGCCGACGGCCAGCCTAGTAATGTGCCGCATACGTTGCGAACCTCTCTGCTCGGCGTGCAAGATTTAAATCAGTCAAGCCCTGCGCGCGCAGCGCGGCGGCGAGCGCCGTCAAGCGATCCGTGCCGGACGGGTGAGTGCGTTTTCCGTTGCGCGTCGCAGTTTCCACAGGCGCGTCGATGCGGGTTAAATAACGACTGAGAGCTTCGGGGTCATAGCCGGTGTTGGCCAGCAGCATGAGCGCGACGCGATCCGCCGCCAGTTCGTCACGGATGTTAAAACCTTCCTCAAACAACAACGTTGTCGCTTGATCCACCGCCTGAAAAAAGGCCACTTTGGCAGTGTCGGCGGAACCGCCGGTGATGACCGACATCCAGGCCATCACACCGCTGCTTTGCTTGCCGCGAATGTGCATGGCGTTGACGATGTGGCGCAATTGCACGTGGGCGATTTCGTGGGCGAGCACGGCGGCGAGCTCGCCTTCGTCGCGCATCTGCCGCAACGCGCCGCGCGTCACAAACACGTACCCGCCGGGTGTCGAGTAGGCGTTAACCTGTTCGCTGTCGAGCACGGCGAAGTAGAACGGCAATTCGGAGCGGCCGCTGTTGGAGGCCAGAGCTTGACCAATCAGCGTGATGTAACGGGTCAGCTCGGCGTTGTCGCGCCATGACTCGCGGCCCAGAATGCGCGCCGCGACTTCGCGGCCAAACGCAATTTCAGCCTTGATATCGCCGGTTTCAAACTCGTTGCTGTTGGCGGCATGCGCGCGACGCCGAACATCCTGTTGCGCAGCAGCGTCCGGCGTACCGCACAGCGTAACGCCGATGAGCAGCAACAACGCACACGCTTTTGGTGTGAACGAAGTCATGGGCTTATTTGGCGGGTGCTTGCATAAAAGTTTCGACGTCTTTTTCGTTGACCTGGGTGGCTTCCATTTTTTCTACCGCCGGATAATTGGTCTGACTTTGATCGCTGGCGCGCGCGCGTTCGTCCTGGCGCAAACCACGTGCGGCGGCGGCGCTGGCGCTGGCTGAAGCCCGGCGGCGCACGGCGTCTTTCTGCGCGTCGTTGTCAGCGTCTTTAATCACGGTGATTTTTTCTTGCGGCGGTTTTTTATTGACCAGCAGCGACGCGATCCAGCCGGTGTGTTGCTGGTAGCTGACCTTGACCCATGAGTCGGAGGTTGCAAGCAGTGTCAGCGCAGCGCCTTTGTTTACCGTGACCACCCGTTGCGACTGGAATGAGGGATCGGTAAAAATTTTCGCCTGGTTGCTTTGTACGTAAAGGATATCGGCAGCGAACACGGTCGCCATCGTGAACGACAGTGTGAGTGCGCAAATAAGTATCTTCATGGCGAGTTTCTGCACGTGAGTTTGTGGGGGGCGGTGTAACTAAATCGGCTCAAGCGCGCCGGACTTTACGAAAGATTCCAAGACACATGACTTGCTGGGTAGAAAACTTATTGCGATAGTTCCTCCTCACCCCATCAAGAGCAATGACAGCATGACGACAGCGTTGGAAACTATTGTTGTCGAACCGGCAGAACAAGCGAACGCCGCCGTGATCTGGATGCACGGGTTGGGTGCAGACGGTCATGATTTTGAACCGGTGGTGCCTGAATTTGACTTGCCGCCGTCGCTGCGCGCGCGCTTTATCTTTCCGCACGCGCCGCATCGACCCATCACCGTCAATGGCGGCCACGTGATGCGCGGCTGGTACGACATCGTCGAATTCAATTCGCTGCGCCAGGAAGACGCAGCGGGCGTCCGCGCGTCGGCGCGGGCCATCGAAGCCTTGATCGCGCAGCAGGTGGCGTCAGGTATTCCGGCACAGCGTATCGTGCTGGCCGGATTCTCCCAGGGCGCGGCGATCGCGCTACATACCGCGCTGTGTTACCCGCAACCGCTGGCCGGAATTATTGCGCTCTCGGGTTATCTGCCGCTGATGGCGTCGTTCACCGCCGCTGCGCACGGCGCCAATGCACGCACGCCGGTTTTTCTTGCGCACGGCACGGATGACAACGTGGTGCCGCTGCATCTGGGTGAGCGTACCCGCGTGGCGTTGGAGCGTGATAATTATGTCGTGACCTGGCGCACCTATCCGATGCCGCACAGCGTGTGTGCGCAGGAAATCACGGACATCGGAGAATTTTTGAGCGGATGCCTGGCGGGTTACGACGCAAAGCAACGCGCCTAACCCGCCTACAATTTCTCCAATTCCTGATTCAAGCGTTCCTCAATGAGTTTTTTGTAATGCAGAAAATTCACCATTTGCCACCGATTCGGTGATTTGTCACTGATGGCGCTGGGCGGCAAATCGATGTCGGTGATAAAGATCGGATAGCGCAGACCGCTGCGCCGTTGTGACACTACAAACTTGGCGACTTCGCGGAACAGGTCTGCGCCATATTCAAACGATGCGAATTCCTTTTCGTCGCAAAACACCGTGAAGGCATTGCTGGCATCGTTGGGCGCGCTGATCACCTGCACGTTGAAGTAGCGGCGTGGTGCGAATTCACGCGTGCTGTGCCGGGATTTGAGATCATAACTGCCGTTGCGGTTGCGGCTGATTTCGTAGAACTCAATGCGCAGGTCTTCCCGGTTGCCGCTGTCGTTTTTGGCGGAGAATTTGATGCGCTGTAGCGCCGATTCGAAGAACTGGTCGAAATGATTGATCAACGTGACTTCGTCGTAATAGGGCATGCGGTGGCTGAATAACGAGCCGTGCTCGTCGGCCACATAAATGTCGACGTTCTTCCCCTGGAGCTGGAAGAAAAACTGGATGGCACCGGGGCGATTTCCGGCGAGTACCGTCGGTAACACCGTATCCAGCAGGGCGTTGCGGTCGATGTGGGTCACCGCGTAGCGCGCGCGCGGCTCGGCCAGATAGCGCAGCAGTTCGGCGTAACTTTCCTTGCGCGCGTAAACAAAGGTGTTGTTGTCGCGGTGCACTACAAAATAATACTGCTCGCATTGCAGGATATAACGCGCGTCCTGATGGGAGGCTTCGCCATAAAACGCCGCCAGTGCATCGGCAAATAGTTCCTCGATACGCTTGGCGATCGACGGGCCGTGATTTGATGAAAAGCTGTGCGCGCGGATCGGCGGCGGCGCGATTTGGTGTGCTTCGTCGGAGTGTCCCCATTGCAGATATTGGCAGAGGCAATCCATCAGCCCGTGGATTTTCTGGTAGCCAAAATGCAGCACTTCCTGCCAGCTGGTGACCAGCAACTGATCGAAGCTCACGGCAAGATTCATCGCAAAACCGCTGTAATTCAGCACGTCGGTGCGATTGCTGATGATGTCCGCGCCGTGGCGGGCGCCACGTGCCATCGGGTCGATACCGATATTGACAAATATAACGGCGCTCAAAATGGTTGGCGGACGCGACAGGGCTTCCATGTTGATGTCGGGGAGTTCGCCGCCCGGGTAGGCCTGTTCCAGGCAGGCGGTGACGGCGCGGAATTCCTTGACGTCAAGCTCGCTGTGTTGCGCGCGCACCGTCAGTACCGTCTGTGAGCTCATCAGCTTGTTGAAGTGCA
>JANOOV010000137.1:0-20140 GCA_031421535.1 Gammaproteobacteria bacterium | reverse complement strand
CGAGATTGGCGACAAAGCAATCTATACTAATGCCGTCCCAGATTGCGGGACCCGTTCCATCGATATCCGATTCCACCATCCCTGCAATAACCACGTTGCCGAGCACGTCCACCGCGATATCGGTGCCGCCTTCGTTTTGGCCGCCGCCAAACTGGCGTATCCAAACCGGTATGCCGTCACTGGTGTACTTCGCGACGAACACGCGTTTGCCATTACCCGTGCCCGCGTAGGGCACGGACACCCCTGCTGGCACCAGCTCCGCCCAGGCATGACCCGTAACGTATACATATCCGGCATCATCAACGGTGATCGCGTAGCCTTTGCCGCTGCGTCCCGCCCCCCCTGTTTCAAACTGCCGAAACCAAATCAACTTGGAGCTCGCGTCCAGTTTGGTGATAAAAAGGATCCCACCACCATTTGTCCCCGTCACATATACATTGCCAAACTTGTCGCTGGCAACACCATTCATCCCGGTTATCACCACCAATTCAGATTCAAACTGCCCACCGAACTGCCAAATTGCCTTGGTTAAAATACCCGGACCAGGAACCGTGTTGCCAGTACCACCGCCCGTCACCGGATCAGTCGCTGGAGCGGGAGTGGGAGTCGTCGGGTCAACAATTGGCACCGAATCGTTCGGGGCTCCGGAGCTCCCGCAACCAGCCAACGCTAACCCGAGTACCGCTGCAAACATCAGTGCTTGTATTCGCATTTCCTGCTCCCTATTTTTCGTAACCATCGCGTGGATTTCACATTGTGGTCGCTGTGAATCCACGCCGCTTTTCTAAAAACACCGCTTAGCTGCCGCGACCTTATGCGGCACGGCGAGGCTAGCCTCAACGCTCAACGCGGCAGGAAGGCAAAATTACCGACCGCGACGTTGCCGACCCGATTGAAACCGCCACCGGCATACACCACTCCATTTGAAACCGTCAGTGAGAAGACTCCGGAGGTGGCCGATATCTGCGGATTCCAGTCGGTAGCGAGCCCAGTACTGGCGTTCAGCGAAACTAGCGAACGGCGTATCTCGGGAGTAGACATCAGCACAAGAGATCCACCCAAGTACACGTCCTGTCCGTTCGACACTACGGTTGAGATCAGAGACAGAAACGGCTCAGTCGGATACGGATTCCATCCCAGAGGCGCGCCTGAGCTGGCGTCAACCGCGGTGATGCCTTTATTGACTTGTCCACCGTTGTTGTTAAAACTTCCGGCGATGTGGGCAGTTGATCCGGATACCGAAATACTGGAAACAGTGACCACGCGATTATTGAGTGCACTTAGACTTGGGTTCCATCCCGTGAGTAAACCGGTAGTGGTGTCGAAAGCAGCGCCGCCTGTCCGCAGCGTACCGGCAATAGAGGTGAAGGAACCGCCGACATATAAGTTTGCGCCTGATGCAACGAGCGTTGAGATAGAGCCGTTTAAGGTAGGATTCCACGCGGTAGCCAAACCGGTACCTGTATCGAGCGCAGCCAGACCGTTATTCCGCGGTTGGCCACCCGCGTTGCGGAAGGTGCCGGTGAAATACACCGTCTGCCCGGAGAGAGCGAGGTTGCCGACCGAGACGGTCCCCGGAAATCCGCCATAATTGATGTCTGGATTCCAGCCAGTCACCAGACCGGTCGTGCCATCAAGCGCCGCAAGCGCGGCACGTGCCTGACCGCCAATGTGCGTGAAACCTCCGCCGACGTACACCGCCTGCCCGGAAACGGCCAACGCTTTGACAGGTTGATTTGGATCGGGGTTCCAGGCAGTCGCCACGCCCGTACTGGTATTTAGCGCCGCCGCATAATTGCGGACCATACCGCCGACCAGGCTGAAGTTTCCACCGAGATACAGCGTCTGCGCGCCGATTCCGATCGATGTCACGCTGTCGTTCACTTCCGGACTCCAACTCGTAACCTGACCGGTGGTCGTATCCACCGCTGCGAGATTCGCTTGCGTCCGGCCGACGATCTCGAATTTGCCGCCCACATAGAGTGTCTGGCCGGATATCGCCAGCATATTGATGGGGCCAAATGTCATGGGATTCCAGGCAGTGGCCAGTCCGGTTGTCGTATTTATGGCAGCGAAGTAGGTTCTGTTTTGGCCGCCGATGGTGGTGAAGCGACCGGCCGCATAGAGCGTCTGACCGGATACTGCGAGCGCTACGATGTAGTCATTTGGGGCAGGATTCCAATTGTTGATGGCAAGCCCCGTGGTCGCATCCACGGCGGCGAGGTTGTTCCGGAGCTGGCCACCTATGGAAGAGAAGCTGCCGCCGATGTACACCGTCTGACCGGACAGTTCAATGCTCGTTATCGCGTCATGTATCGAGCCACCCGGACCTGGATTCCAAGCGGTGGCGAGGCCTGTGGTTATACCCAGAGCAGCCAGGTTATTGCGCGCTGCGCCACCGATGCTGGTGAAGTTACCGCCCACATAGAGTGTTTGGCCGGAGAGCCTGAGCACACGCACGCTAGGCCGACCACCACCTGCCGTGGCGGCATTCCACGCAGTCGCCAAGCCAGTGGTTGCATCCAGCGCCGCGAGCGCGTTACGCGCCTGACCGCCAATGTGCGTGAAATCTCCACCGACGTACACCGTCTGCCCTGAGACCACAATGGCGTTTACGGACACGTTGCCACCTGCTGCGATGACATCCGGGTTCCAGGCAGTATCGACGTTGCCATCGGCCAGGATGTGGGCGATATTGTTACGCGCTATACCCCCAACGAATTTAAACACGCCACCGATATACCATCCCCCAGCATTGTCCGATGCACTGGCATGTACGACGCCTTCCACCCTGGGGTAAGACGCCGCAGGCGCACCGCTGTTGGCGTTGATCGGGACACCACCGCCACTGCGCGGGCCAACGCGTGTGAAATTGCCGGTGATATAGATCGTATTGCCGTCGCTCGATAAAGCACTGGAATTGACCGTTCCGTTGGTGACCCAGTTATCTGCCACCGGGGTACCGCAGTCGACAGCAATGTTCGCGATATCGGCAGTGGAGACCGTGCCGGAACCATTGGTGACAGTACAGCGCTGGCCAAGAGGAGGTGTGGTGATAGTGACGTTGTACTGTAAGCCACTAAACACTCGGGTGGGGAACGCGAACGCTCCATTGGCCACGAGGGTTGTACTTTCGTTACCCGCTCTAACCAGAAGTACCGCGCTGCGTGCCGATCCGAGCCCGGAAACAGTACCGCCGATGGTGTAGGTGCGAGCACTGCATGTAATGGTGACATCGGTCACGTGGGCACCACTCACGATACCGGCGCCATTCGCAACGCTGCAAGTTTGATTGGTGGGGTGATTAGCAACCGAGACGTTGTAGGTGCTGCCGTTGGCGAGCGTGGTAGCGAACGTGAAGAGATTACCAAAAGAAATAGTGAGGTTGTCGCCCCCGTTGTTTTGGAGCACTAGGCCGGTATTGGATAAGCCCGACACGCTACCACCTATCCCGTAGGTTACGGGATTATTCGTGCAGATCACCTGAATGTTGCTGACGTTCGCGCTGCCGACCGTACCGCTGCCGTTGGCAACCGTACAGGCCTGGCCAGTGGGTTGAGTAAAAACAGCGATGTTGTAAGTACTGCTGCTGGCGAGCGCGATGGCGAACGTGAAATCGCCGTTGGCCGAGACCGTGAGGTTATTGCCGCCGTTGTTTTGCAGCACCACGCTGTTGCCGCTGCCAAGACCGGCGACACTGCCACCGAGGGTATAGCTGTTGGTAGTGCAATTCACGACCACGCTGACATTGGCGTTGGCAATGGTGCCGCTGCTGTTCACCGGGTCGACCACACAGGTTTGTGCCGGATTGCTGGGTTGTGTAATTACCGAGACATCGTAGGACGCGCCTGTGGCAAGCGCGGTTGTGAATGTGAAGCCGCCATTCGCTGAAACTGTTGCAAGATTCACTTCCGTACTGGACACCCGATTAACCAGCACCAAGCCTGCGCCGTTCGCTAAGCCAGATACCGTGCCGCCGAGAGTGTAAGTCGGCGTGACGCAATTAACCTGCACGTTAGTGACATTCGCGCCGCTGACGGTGCCGCTGCCATCGGTCACCAGACACGTTTGCCCAGCGGGTGGGGTGGCGACGGCCACGCTGTAGTTCGCACTATTGGCGAGCGTAGCGGCAAAGCCGAAGGGACCGTTGGTGGTGATGGTGCGGTCGTCGGCACCGTTGTTGCGCAGCACCAGACTCTTGCCGGTGCCCAAGCCCGTGACCATGCCGCCGATGCTGTAGGTTTGCGCGGTGGCGCAATTGACCTGCACGCTGGATACATTGGCGCCGCTGATGGTACCGGTACCGGTACCGCCGGTCACCGCGCAGGTTTGCCCCGGGGGTTGGCTGGCGACGCTGACACTGTAATCCGCCCCGTTGGCGAGTGCCGTGGTAAAGGTAAAGCCACCATCGGCGTTGACGGTGACGCTATTGCCGCCGTTGTTCTGCAGTACGAGCGAACCGGTCAGGCCCGAGACGGTACCGCCGACGGTGTAGGTGAGGGCGCTGCACGACACCCGCACGCTCATGACATTGGCGCCGTTGATGGTGCCGCTACCGTTGGTAACCGAGCAGGTTTGCCCGTCGGGCTGGGCCGCGACCGTCACGCTGTAAGACGAACCATTGGTGAGCGCCGTGGAGAAGCTGAAATTACCGTCTGTGCTGATCGTAAGGTTATTTGTGCCGTTATTTTGCAGCACAAGACCCGAACCGCTTAGGCCCAAGACGGCGCCGCCTACGGAGAAACTGGGCGGCGGCGTGCTGCCGCTGCCGGGACCCGCGATGATGACGTGTGAGAAACTGGTGATTGCCGCCGTCAGTGTATTGCCGGTGCGCATGGCGCCAATCTGCTCCCAACCATCGCGCTGCGGATTCGTTTTGAAAAGCAGGGGGGTTGCGTCGGCGGGAACCTTCGCGGGGTCGATCAGCAGCGTCAACGTCACCGGCACACTGAAGGTCGTGCCATGTGGCGTGAGCGACAGCATCGGTGCCGCCAGAGTGGCCCCCTCCGGCAGCGTCGGCAACGGCGGTGCTCCTGTCGCGTCGAAGGCGATGGTTATTGCCGTGTCTGCCTGTAACGCGGCGGGCGGAATCGACAGCGTCACGCCGTTCAGTCCGCTGATTGTACCGCCCGTGGCGGCGTTGATGGTTTGCGTCACCGGCTTGGGCGTCTGCGCTGGCACTTGCGGATCATCGTCGCCGTCTTTACTGGCGCCGCAAGCAACCAGCACCGCCAAGGCGGCCACCGTAGTAAAGCGTCTGAGCAACGTGATGAGCGGTTGGGTGTTCATGGTGACTCCGTTATTTATATTTAATTTATTAATTTGCGGTCGCCCGGAAGTAAAAATACGGGGGATAAACTTTAAGAAAGCTGACATGTATTCTGCGAGCCGCCCGTGCCGCGCACAATGGGACTTTCGTCCCGATGGTGACGCAGGTCTTGTGAATCCATTGACGCTGGTGTGTCGGTGAAGGAGTTTGCGACGTACAGACTCCGTTCCGGTCCCACGGCAACACGACATTCAGTTGTGCGGTCGTCGCGAGCCCGTCGTCGCAGCCACGGGCACCTGACCTGCCACGGTGGTGATGGCGCCGTCAGGCCCGATGCGGCAAATGCGGTGGTAGTGGCGCGCCAGCCGCACTGTACCGTCGGCAGAAATTCCGGCTAACCTCGAAAGAGCCCGCCATTGGCCCAATACGTTTTTGAGCCGCCGCGCACTTGTCAATCTCTGCGGGTCTGATCCCCGCTGCTTGCGGCGGGGTAATTCATTCTGTCACGCAGGCAGACCGCCAGGTGCGTCAAATCAGCCAGTTCGTCGGTGATGCCGCCGCCGCTGCGGGAAGCGCCAGCTCACTTCACCTGCTTGGGCGGCGGCATCACTACCTCGCACCGACTACGTCGGCTGCCACACCCCAGATGCGGCGGCGTCGCGGACATACTCGGTGAAATCACGTGCAGGTCGCCCCAGTGCGCGAGTGATGCCATCTGCGACAGAGGAATTGCGTCCGTCGAGCACTTCAGTGAATAGATAGGTGAAGAGGCTGACGAACTCTGCAGGAAGTTGAGCACGCTCAAGCTCGGCGACGTATTTTTCCATTGAGACTTCGACATAGTCGATATGACGCTGCGTCACCCGGGAGATCTCAGCAACCGCTTGACTGAAGGTCAACAGCCGAGGTCCAGTGAGCTCATAGAGTTGTCCGGCATGCCGGTCGTCTGTGAGTGCCGCTACGGCCACATCCGCGATATCATCGGCGTCGACAAACGGCTCGCCTACGTTTCCTACGGGCAGTGCAAGCTCTCCTGCAAGTATCGGTTCGAGGAGGTAGTTCTCGCTGAAATTCTGATAAAACCAACTGCATCGCAACAGCGTCCATTCGACCCCGGCGTTGCGCACGATCTGCTCGCAGCGCTCCGCTTCTGTTTCGCCTCGCCCGGACAGCAACACCAGCCGCCTCACACCGCTCTTCACCGCTAGATCGGTGAATGCCTGGATAATGTCTGTGGCGCCCGGTGAGGCGAGGTCGGGATAGTAGGTGATATAGGCGGCGCGAATATCTCGCAATGCGTCAGCCCAGGTTGCGCGATCATTCCAATCAAATGAAGGTGTGGCGGTCCGGGATCCAAGACGGATCGGAACGTTGCGGGCCCGAAGTCGCGCAGCGACACGGCGACCGGTTTTGCCTGTCGCCCCAACCACCAGTATCGAACTTGAAGTCATTTTCTTCTCCTCATTAAGTAGCTGCCACGACATGTTGCGTTGCATGCTGTCCAGTGTTGTCGGAACATGAGAGACACGCAATGACTGCGCATCTCAGATTCATGCTCGTTCGTCCATCGAGACTGGACGAGGCCACACTGCTGTCGCACACTGATCGCATGCAAAACACAGATCTCTGGACGCCAGTGGACCCACTCGGGGAAGCGCTACACTTCCTTCGGATGAGCGGCACGTTCTACTGCCGATCAGAGCTGACTGCACCTTGGGGAGTAGCGCTTCCGCCCATGAAGGACTGCATGATGTTCCACTTCGTGACCTCGGGGCATTGCTGGCTGGAGGTCGTTGGTGCCGCACCGCGTCTACTGAAGCTTGGCGATCTCGCGCTAATCCCGCACGGCGAAGAACACCGGGTGTCGAGCGATCCAGCCGTCGATGCCGTGAAACTGTTCGACATGCCGCGCGAGAACATCAGTGAACGCTATGAAGTCCTCCGGCACGGCGGGGGTGGGCAGGCCGCGAGCTTCGTCTCCGGCGCCGTTCGCTTCGATCAACCAACCGCGATCCATCTCGTTACCTTGCTGCCACAAGTAATTTGCATCGACGCATCCGATTCGCCGCACACCGATTGGATTCAGAGCACGCTGCACTTTATGGCCAACGAAGCAAAGGAGATGCGGCCCGGTGGAGAGGCCGTCGTAACCCGACTCGCCGACATTCTCGTGATTCAGGCGATCCGATCATGGATCGCGCACGACCCCGCCGCGCAGACCGGCTGGCTCGCCGCACTGAAAGACAAGCAAATTGGCCGGGCGATTGCGCTGATCCACAGAGATCCGGCGCGCGCGTGGTCATTGGAGTTGCTTGCTGGCGCGGTTGCGATGTCTCGCTCGACATTCGCCGCTCGCTTCACCGCGCTCGCCGACATGCCGCCCATGCAATATGTGGCGCACTGGAGAATGCAGCTCGCGCTCAACTGGCTCAAGGAGCATGACGAGCCGCTGGGAAGCCTGGCAGGCAGAGTCGGCTACCAGTCCGAGGCCGCATTCAGCCGCGCTTTCAAGCGCTTCATCGGCGTGTCGCCGGGCGCGGCCCGACAGGCGCTTGTAGCCCCCTTGCAACGTGGTGAATGAGGTTCGGCCAGGATCGACGCGTCGGAACACGACGTGAGTTTGACCAAGTGCATTTTGTAGTTACGCTGAAGAATCCTTTGTCCAATCTTCTACCGTCAACCCATCGGGAATTAAGCCGAAGGTCCGATCCCTCGTAACCAGAATCGCAGCGGCCGCTTTGGCGTGCGCTGCGATCATCATGTCCATCGGCGCCAGCGTCACGCCTGCCGCCTCACATGAGGCCCGGAGATCCGCGTAGACACTCGCCACCTCCGAAGCCCACGGCAACACGTTGACACGCACCAAGAACTCACGCACGCGCGTTGCAAGACCGAGAGGATAACCCCGCTTCGCAACGCCGTAGAGCAATTCAGCTTGAGTGACAGAGGACAGGACAATACTGTGCATCGATACGGCCACAAGCCGCTCGCGCACATACGATATGTCGCCTTTGATGATGTGGCTTGCGATGTTGGTGTCCAACATGTAAACCGTCATTCCGCCGTGCCTTCGAATGGGTCGCGGGTTTGCTTGCCTTGGTTACGATCCACCTCGGTCATGAAATCGGCGGGCACTTCCGTCGTTGTATCGAGCGCAAAGAAGCCTTCCCACGACTCAGGCCGACGCGACAAGATGACATCGCCAGTGGCAGGGTCACGACGGATGTAGACCTCGCGGCCTTCGAAACGGTATTCCATTGGTAACCGAACCGCCTGGCTGCGGCCGGTAACAAAAAGCTTGGCTGTGTCAGTCATTTTGGCCTCCGAATCTAAACACAACGGTAGATATTTTAATATATATCATATGCAGAGACGTATCAAGAGACATATCGCCATCAAGGTGGCCGCTATTGCGGTCCACTTGTTTCAGAACAACACCAATTGCAACGGCGCGGGCCAGGTTTCAGCGTTCACTCAGACCACCAATCGATGGCTCTGAAGATCGTCCCAGCTTCAGCATGCCCATCCACGAACTCGCACAGGAAGTGCGTTGGGGTGTCAGTTGTTGAGCGCATCACTCGAAGGGTCTAAACAGCGGATCATTGATGGCCATCCCCTTTCTATCCGCCTCCAGTCCATCGTCACGTTTTGTGTTTTGCAAGCGGGTCCGCCCCGCTGACTTTGTGCGGGGCGGGGATCGTCCCAGCATGGGCGAGATCATGAATGTCATCGCTGGATTTACCACATCAGCCTACGGCCCTACGGCTCTAAAATTTTACTCTTCCTCTATGATCTGTTCTTGCTGGAAGCGCTCTTTCTGCACGATAGGGATTTTCGTATTTTTTGATGACATCCATTTCACTACCGTTTGTTTCTGCGCGACGCTCTATCTCGTGTCCAAGCTCATGTCCAAGCTGGACATCCAGCGGTGTTGGTTGCCAACCTTCAGTTGTGGGTGTCTCTACAATAGCGTCGGGATTGAGATTGATACTAGCTTCACCGGTGTACGCGTCGTATGAATGCTTAGGGAATAAATTATCTGTCGTTAATGTAATGTCGTTGCCCTTCTCCAAGGCTTCGCAAGATTTTCCGAAAGCCTTACTCGCTTTTAGTTTGTCGTAGGCGTTTTTGAGCTCGTTAAGTTTCCGGGCAGAATCCTTATTTCTATATTTATTAACGAATTTCACCCTCAATCCGCTGGGATCAGTCCACATTACGGGATTATTTCCCACATACGCATAAATATTCCCATCCCCGCCCGCAAACCCAATCGGATCCTTCGCCGTCCACCGTCCCGTCTCTGCGTTGTAGTCGCGCGCGCCGAAGCGCACGAGCTGGGTATCGCGGTCATATAAACCACCTGCAAAACCGAACGGCTGGAAACCGGGATTGGTGTCGCTGAGCACTTGCCCGAATTCATCGTAGTCGATGCGTTGGGCGACGGTGCCGGTCGCGACATCCACGACTAACCTCGGGCTGCCGAGTTGATCGGTGATGAGGCGGTAAGTCACGCCACCTTTGATCAGGTAGTCGGGGACGTTGACGTGGGTGGCGTAGACGAAGCGGCTGACGACGGTGTTGCTGCTGTCAAGCTCGGCGACCGGGCGCAGTGCACCTTGATATAAGAAGCCTTGCATCAAGGCGCCGTTAACCTTTTTGCCGATGCGGCGATTGGTTCCGTCGATCAGGTAGTCGATCACCGTGCCACTGGGCAGCGTAACCTTCAACAGATTACCGAGGGCATCGTATTGGTAGCTCGTGACCCCGGTGCCGTTGGTTTTGCTGAGCAACTCGCCGTTGGCGGTGTAGCTGTAGGTGTTCGCGCCGTAGCTGGTGAGGCGGTCTTGCGCGTCGTAGCTGGCGCTCACGCTGGGGCCGGTGTGCGCGGTGCGGTTGCCGTTGCTATCGTAGCTGTAAGTGCTGAACGGCGCGCTGTCTTTGCTGACGGCGCTCAGGCGTCCGGCTGGGTCGTAGCTGTAGCCGTAGGTTGCCGCCACACCGTTGACGGTCTCGACTTTTTGCGTGATGCGGCCGAGGGCGTCGTGGCTATAGGCGGCGTTGTAAATTCCGGTGGTCGTGTAGCTGGCGCTGTAGTTGGTCAGCTCGCCCAAGGTGTTGTAGGTCAGGCTGTCGGTGACGTTGCCCAGCGTGCTGCCGGTGCGCAGGCCGTTCTGCGCGTTGCGGATCAGGGCAAGACTTCCGGCGGCGCTCAACAAGCCATCGACGTCGTAGCCGTAGCTTACGCTGCTGGCGGTGTTGACACTTTCCGCCGTCACGCGCAGGTCGTTGTTGTAGGTGTACGCGGTGCTGCCCACAACCGCTCCGCTCCAGGTCACGCCGGTGAGCAGGTCGCTGTCGTAGCTGTAACTCAAACCGAGTCCATCGGGCGCGGTGATGCCGGTCAGTTGATCGGTGGTCGCGTTGTAGCTGTAACTGAGCAGGCCACGTGCAATACCCAGCGCGCTGATGCGTGCTGCCGTGTCGTATGTGATATCGACGAGTTGCCCGTCAGGCCGAGTTTTGCGGGTCAGCGCGCGGTCGGTGTTATAGCTGTACTGCGTCGCGGTACTGCCGCTGCCCAGGTCCGGCGGCGTGTAGCTGGCGGCTTGGTCAATCGGCGTGTAAGCGAAGCTGTGCGCCGTGCGTCCGGGTGGCGTAATCGCCGTGGTGTTGCCTGCGGCGTCGTAGGCGAAGGTGACCGTGCGTGCACCCGGTAGCGTCTGCGTCGTCAGGCGTCCGGCGCTGTCGTAGGCCAAACCCAGCGTGCGGGCCAACGGATCGGTGACGCCGGTCAGCTCATACGCCGTGTTGTAAGTGAGGCTGGTCGTGCGGCTACCGGCGCCGCTGCCTTCGACAATGCTGCTGAGCAAACCCCGGCTGTCGTAACTGTAACTGACCGGCTCAAGGCCCAGCGCTTGCGCCTGCGTCATCCGCCCCAGCGCATCCAGCGTCACGGTGCTGCTGCGTCCGGCGGGCGTGGTGGTGGTGAGCGTACGCGTGTTGCCGGTGAGGGTGTACACGCGCGCGCTGACCACGCCGTTGTCCGACACGGTGTCGGTCAATTTTGTCAAGCTCAGCACATTGTTGGGGTCGGTGAGCGTCGCGGTGCGGGTGGTGGTGACGGTGCGCGTGAGACCACCGGGGGTTTTGACAATTACGCTGCTGGCGACCGGGGCTAACATGCCGAAACGCGGGTCGGGGCCGTAGGTCACGGTGCTGCTGCTGCCGTCGGCGTAAGTCGTTTGCTCGCTGCCGTCGGTGTTGATCAGCGTCACCGTCTTGGTGCCGCTGGCACCGGTGACCGTGCGGCGCATGGCGCCGGTGGACAATTGCTCCACTTGATAGACGTGGGTGCGGCCCAGCGCCGAGGTGGTAGTGACGGTGTAGCCGTTGCTCTGCTGGGTACGCGCGAGCGTGGTGCTGCCGCCGACCGGGTCGGCGTCTTTGAGCAAACGGCCCAGCGCATCGTAGGTAAACGTATGAATGTCACCGCGCGGGCCGGTGAAGGTTTGCAACAAGCCGTCGGGCGAGTAGCTCATGCTGTGCGTTTCGTTGGCGGGATTAGTCGAGCTCAGCAACCAGCCGTCGGCGCCGACATTCAGCGCGGTGCGCTGACCACCGGGGGCGACGATGGCGGTGGGGATCGCGCCGCTGCGTTCGATGGTGGTGACGTTGCCGCTGGCGTCGGTGACTGAGGTCAGGTAGCCGTCGGTGCTGTAGCTGAATTGGTAGCGTAGCGCACCGGTGAGGGCGTCCATGGTCCGCAGGTGGCGACCGGTACTGTTGAAAATGTAAAGCTCGGAGCCGTCTTCGGAGGACACCAAAATATCGGTCTGATAGACATCTAGTAGCGCTGGGGCTACACGCCGAACGCGCACATTGTCTCGGTCAGCAATGAACAGGTTGCCGTTTGGTCCGACAGCCACATCATGTGCTCCACTTAACTGCGCAGCCGTAGGTTGCCCAAAGTCCCCACTGAAGCCATAGGTACCGTTACCTGCTAGGGTGGTAATGATTCCATCGAGCCCCACACGGCGAATACGGACATTCGAGAAATCCGCAATATAGAAAGCGCCATCCGCAGCTACACTAACGCTTGATGGGAAAGCAAGCCTCGCCGCTGTCGCGGGTCCACCGTCACCGCTGAAACCCCGTACGCCATTACCTGCCACAGTAGTAATGATTCCATCTGGCGTTACGCGACGGATGCGGTTGCTCTCGCCTTCACTGATATACAGGCTGCCATCTGGCCCGACTGCAATTGTAACGGACCTTAGATTTAGGCTCGCCGCTGTCGCAGGCCCGCCGTCCCCGCTGAAACCATAGACGCCATTACCAGCCACGGTAGTAATAATTCCATCCGGCCCCACACGGCGGACGCGTGAATTGTCCCGGTCTGCAATAAACAGACTACCATCATGGCCTACCGCAACATCCATTGGAGCATTTAACTGGGCGGCGGTCGCTGGCCCACCGTCGCCGCTGAAACCGCCCGGACCAGTAGTTCCCGCCACTGTAGTAATGATGCCATCCGGCCCCACGCGGCGGATGCGGTTGCTGTATACAAAAGGCGAAGTGCCTCCGCGCTGGCCGATTTCGGCGATATATAGGCTGCCGTCGGACGCTACTGCCGTGTGGCGAGGGTTAGCAAGTTGCGCCGCTGTTGCGGGCCCACCGTCACCACTGACACCGAGGGTACCGTTTCCTGCCACAGTAGAAATGATACCGTCAGAATCGACACGCCGAACTCTGCCACTAGCCCACTCCGTGATATACACACTGCCGTCTGGCCCAACTGAAACGTCCTCGAATATTCCCGCGAGTTGTGCCTCAGTCGCAGGCCCGCCATCTCCGTTGGGGATGCCGGTAGTTCCGAACGTACCGTTACCTGCTATGGTGGTGATGATTTTCGAAAGTGCTTCGGCGCGACGTTGTCGGCCATCCCCTAGCAGTAACATATGCGCAGTCGGATCGTATGCATGCTGAGCACTCAGGCTCAAGCCGCCCATGCCAAGTGCACGGGCATCCCACGAGCCTATCTGCTCGGTCCAGATTTTTGACAGTGTGACCGTACTCGCCGCGCGATTGCCAGTGACTGCCACTCCAGCCGCTTCTGCCCGTGCAAAGCTGTTCACAAAATTGCTGCGGACGGCGTAGTACTGCGGCACGTAGTCATAAAACACTTGTATACCTGTGGTTTGCGCACCTTGCAACGCTCGACCGTAACCATCCAATCCATCCCAAACCACGGTGTAGTTAAGATTTGGCGCAGGTGCGAAGGTCTGCTGATACCGACGCCCGGCAATATTCACCTCGATACGAATCGCACGCAGGCTTGCAGGCAACGGCGTTGCTCCGCTCACCGGAATAGTAATTGTATTGGCGTCCTTGCGGCCCGGCGTGCGGTCGCTCTTGTAGTGCAGTCGCCACGGTGTGCCGCTGACCGGCACCGATTCGCCCAGCGTCTGATCCTCGCAGCCGATGACCGAGCCGCATTCTTGCTTCGGGTCATCGACTGGCGGCTTGTCCTGAACTGGTGGTGGCGGCGGGACCGCGTCCGCTGGCGGCCCATAGGGCCAATTGCAATCCCACGGCGTGAAATGCGTGATGGGCACGCGCCACAGGGTTTGACCGGCGGCGTAAAGGGTTGCGAGCCGCGTGCGCTCCTGATCGGTGACGCCCAGCGCGGTGAGTGCCGCCGCAGTGGCCGCAACATTCGTTCCGTCGATATCCAAATCGGCCATGCTGTTCGTAATACTGAGTACCTTGATGACTCGGCCGTTGGCCGACGCGATCCACTGCCCTTTCTGCCGGTCGTAGTAACCGGTGGGCACCGCGCCACCCACCGGGAAGCCGAGGAAGTTTTCGACGTACACGGGCAGGGCTTGACTGAATTTCACTTCGGTGGCGCCGGCAGCGACGGCTTCATCGACGCTCAGTTCCGCCGCGTAGGTGTAGCCGCTGCTGGGCGGCAAGGAGGCGGGCATGGCCTTCGGTCCCGAAGCGCCGACGGTGTATTCGGTGGCGCGCACGTTGAGCGTGGTCAGCGGCGCGGTGGTGCCGTTGGGCAGCACCATCGTGGCGGTGGTGCCCGTCGGAATAAGGATGGTGGCCTGACGCGTGCCGTCGCTGTCGGTGACGGGATTGCCGCGTGCGACTTGCAGCGTCGTGGCACTGAGGTCAATGGCAGTCACGGCGCTGTCGAACCCAATCATCACCACGTCGGGCAGCCACGCGTAGTCGCGCCACGGTGCAATCACATTGCGTTGCGCGGCGAGCAAGCCGTCTTTTTCATAACGCAGTGTGAGCTGGCCGCCACCATTGACGGCGAGGTCGAACATGCCGTCGGTGCGGGTCAGGGTCTGGCCGAGTTCGGGATGGCCCAGCACGCTGATCTTGACCGAGGCCAGTGGGTTGCCGTCGCGCAGGGCAACCTTGCCGCGCAACACGGCGACGCGTTTGAGTTCGATGGTGCCGGGCGCGACGCCGGTCTGGATCGGATTCGCGCCGGTGTACAGGAAGGCGGTGGTGGTGAGAATGTCGCTGGCCACGGTGCGGTCGACCGGCGGTGCGACGGTGCTGGGGTCGGGTGTTGTCGCCGTACCGGCGGTGATATTGGTCGCGGGGCTCGGGTTGTTGGCGGCGTCGTTGACGACGACGCGCAGCACGTCACCGTTTTGCACTGCGATCATGGCGCTGAAGCTGCCGTTGGCGGCGACGGTCACGGTCACCGTCGCGTTAGTGCGGGTGTTGGTAACGGTGACCTTGGCGCCGGCCTCGGCGCTATTCGCAGCACCGGTGACGGTGACATTGCCGTTGCTGATCGTGCTCACGGTCAGCAGATTGCTGGGTGCGGCAGCGGGGGGCATCGAATCACGCGTGATCTGCAGCACCTGCTGCGCGGGATTTCCGGCCAGATCGGTGGCCACGAGAGTGTAGGTGTTGATGCCTTCGGCCAGCGTGAGGTTGCTGCTGAAGCTGTGGATGAGGTTGAAGGCGAGCTCAAGTTCATTGCCGTTGAGTGTCAGGCGTGCGGCTTCGCTCAAGGTCCCGCTCAGGGGCAGCGTCGCGGCATTGGTAAGCAGGCCGCTGACGGGATTGCTTACGGTGATCTGCGGCACGACGGTGTCAACGGTGAAAAACACTCCGGCGGATTCACCGCTGTTGCCCGCAAAGTCGAGACCGGACAGTTTGACGTTGACGCCGCCGTCGCCAAGTGCGGTGGTGGGTGTGCATACCAAGTTTGCAGTCTTGATCTCACACGTTGCAGTCGCGGCGACGTTTTCAAGCAGCAGCTTGGCGGTACTTATATCCAGACCGCTGCCGACTTCATCCAGCGTGGCGGTGATGGCGGGCCGCGCAGAGTTGAGGTAGGCGCCCGGTCCCGGAAGGGTGAGGGTTAATTTCGGAGCTTGGGCGTCGGCGAATACGGCCAGGGCGTTGCTGTGGCCTTGCACGGTGGTGGTCGTCCCAGCGGTGCCGTCAGCTTTGATCCGTACCAGTTGCGTGGCGGTGGCGGCCCACACCGAGCGGTCGGCGGGATTAGCGGCCAAACCGATCAGCGAAGACCCGGCAGTGAACAACGTACTCAGGTCGAGCGCGAATTGCTGCGCACCGCTGCTGTCGAGATACGCGATTTGACTGGCGGTCGCCAGCCACACTTTGCCTTGGTCGTCGCTGGCGAGGTGGGTGATGCCGGGTTGTGCCAAATTCAGCGGCGGCAGGCGCGCGCTGAAGTCGCTGGCGTACAGCGCGAGCGTGTCGGCCGTGGCGACCCACAGCGCATCCAAGGATGCGTCGAACGCAATGTGTTGTGGACCGGCGCCTTTAAATCGTAACGAATTTGTCTCGGCGCCGCTGGCGCCGTCGTAGGCGGTGATGGCGGTTGCGGTCGCGGCCCAGACGTTGCCGTGCAGACTTTCGGCGAGTAAATCGCTGAGCGGGTTATCCAGGGCCACTGGTGTGACAACGGCGCCGGTCTTGTCGACGCGATTCAGATTCGTACCGCGCGCGATCCACAGCGCACCGGAGCGCGGCACTGTCGCCAGATGTGTGACGGTGGTGGGGTCGGGTAAAGTCAACGTGGCCGCGACGGCCGCAATGGCGGGTTGGAACACATACAACGTATTGCCACCCAGCGCCCACACAGTGCCCGTTTCGGCATCGCGGGTGAGGTGCGTCAGCGGTGTGGTCACCGCCTCGGAGCGCAGCAGCGCGCCGAGGGAATCGAGCTTGACGGCCGCCGCGTCTTGCGCGAGCCACACGGCGTTGGGATTGGTTTGGGTGTTGGTGGACGGCGTCGGGGTGGCAGGAACCACCGGGGCGGGGTCAATGGGATCCGGGGTGTCTTTGCCCCCGCCGCCTTTGCTGCATGCAAACAACACCGCCAGTGCAAACACGCAGGTTCCAGCCAGCCCGGCATAAGTACGTGCGGAACGGGTGTGATTGTTAAGCAGAGATTTCATAACGGCCCCCGGTGTTGATGTTTTATCCATACGACGAGCTTTCAAATTCGCCGCAGTCTATGGATTGCAGGTACCGCGCACAATGGGACTTACGTCCCGATGGTGACGCAGGTCTTGATAGCCGCGTTGTGCGTGCGTAAGTTGTCGAACACGACACCCGCCGGGATTCGATCCAGACTCGACGTAATCCTCCTGGCGTGCTCGGACATCCACGGAATCGACGTCAAAAGCTGGTGGGTTCGCGCCGGGTGCTGCGGACTTATAAGTCCGCGAAAACGCGCGCCCGGCTTCAACACCTCTTGCGTTCAGCATCTTCACTGCATGAACGACAACTTAAAAAACAGCGAGGCTAATGAGGTAAAGGCATCCTCCGCCTACGGTTCGAGCAATGTTCTGCTGCGATACCACCAATTAAATTTGCGCGGCGGGGACAAGCGATACTTCGGCAGGAATGTCGCGGTGCGAGTCCAGTAATTGAAGTTGTGGAGCGCGGTGGCTTGTAGCTGCACCCGGCGCGCTTGCACCGCTGTGGTATCCAGCGCGAGTTTCGTTTTCGCAGTGACCGCCGCCTGCAGCAGATTGCCCACGTCGTAGGCGTGATCTGCGTCGCCCCAATCAGGAGTCTCCGGCGTGTAATGGCGAGATCCATCAACGAGTTCTTCGCCAACGAGGTAGTAAGGGATGATGTACCCGGCATGCTCTGGATGAACCACCGCCGCGTCGACAAAGGCGTAAAGATCCAGCCAGTCGGCGTAACGCGACAACTGCTGCAGCGGCTGGGTATCCCCGGTCAAGCGATGCAGCCGCATCGCCGCCTGGAAGTAGAGCCCCGCCATCCACGGGCTGGTCATGCGACGCACGGCCCAAGCGTTACCAAATTCCTCGCCGTGTTGTTCCAGGGTGTGCAGCGGAACGGCGCTGGTTCCGCAGGCCTGGTCCCAATGATTAAGCAGCTTGCGGGCGCGGGCCAGGGCCGGTGCATCCAGCGTCAGCTCGTAGTAGCTCACCGCCGCCTCCAGGGCCAAGCCGATCTCGCGCTCCGTCCACAGGCTGATACTCGTGCTGTAATCGTCGGGCAACTCAGCGGCCCATGCGTCGTAAATCCGCTTGGCGACGGGTCGATATTGCATGTCGCCGGTCGCACGTTCGTACAGCAAGAACGGCGTGACGTAGCTGTACTTGGTGTCGGCTCCACCCTTGGGCGTGAAAATTCCGCCGGCATCGATATGCGTGCGATAAAACGCAAAATAGGTAAAGAACAGATCGCGCCAGCGCGTGTCGCCAGTGGACGTGTAAAGGTAATAAGCCACGCTTGTGCGGTCGAACAGCCAGGGTTCATAAGTTGTTTCGTCCAGAGTCCAGCTTCCGTAGTTGGCGGTAAATTGCGCGTCAACGCTGTGCCCGCCGAAATTCCAGTTCTGCGACCAGATTTCCGCAAAATTTAACAACGCCGATTCAACGCCCGAAGTGCCGGGATCCACCGGTACGACGTTCACAGTTACCGAACGATTGACGCTCCCGCCCGCGCCGGTGCACATCAGCGTGAAGCTCGTGTTGGCGGTCAGGGCACCGGTGGATCGACTGCCGCTTGCCACCGGCGTGATCGCGCCAGACCAGCCCCCGGACGCCGTGCAGCCGGTGGCGCCGGTGCTTGACCAGCTCAGCATGGCGGCATCGCCGCTCGTCACGGATGTGGGGTTGGCGGACAGGGATAGCGTCGGCGCGGTAGTGCAGGTGACTTGCACGTCGGTAATGTTGGCGCCGTTGATCGTGCCGCTGCCATTGGTCAGCGTGCAGGTTTGCCCGCTGGGCGGAGTCGCGACCGTAACGCTGTAAGTTGAACCACCGGTGAGCGCAGTGGAGAAGCTGAAATTACCATTGGTGCTGATGGCAAGATTATTCGCACCGTTATTCTGCAGCACAAGACCCGAACCGGTCAGGCCCAAGACGCTGCCGCCGACCGTGAAACTGTTGGTTGACGGCGGCGTGTTGCCGCCATCGACTGGAGCCGGTTGTGTGCTCCCGCCTCCGTCGCATGCGGCTAAAGTGAATACGGTGCTGATGACCAGCAGGCGCGTCAAGGCGCTGAAAATTTGCGCCCAACGATTTCTGGATGACATAACAATTTCTCCTTGGCCTTGGTTAATGTTTGGGTGCTTAGACACGTGTCATTGCCACGAGCCGGTCGTAACGATGGATTTCGGGGTCGTACCCGCAGGCTCGGCCGCCCCGACCGCCGTCAGTGCGCCAGTGCTGGGGTTAAGGGCAAAGGTCGCCACACCGGCAAAGGTCGTCACACCGCTGGAGCCCACGGAGTATGCGAAGCGCCCGGATTGTTCGACGGTGAGTTGCTTAAAGTTCAAGTTGCTTCCGCTGACGCCACCAGTGGTTGGCACCAAGTCTCCAGTCAGCGGATTAATTTTGTACGCCGAGATCCCGCTGTAAAATTGGTATAAATAGCGTCCCGTCGGATCGGCTACGGTGCCACTCGAAAAGCCGCCGCCCGGAACCGGCGTGCCCACCGTCATTAACGCGCCCGTCGCGTAATTTATGGCATAAGAAGTAAGGGACGAGGTCGTGACATAAACAAAATTGCCCGCAGGATGGGCAAGCACGAATGATGGGATGGAACCGGTGACAACGGGACCGAGTGCGGCCAAGGCGCCCGTGTTTGGGTTAATCGCAAACGCCAGCACATTGCCTGAGTTGGCCACGGCCGCATAGAGTAATTGCCCGGTGGGATCCACCGTGATTGAAAATGGGCTGTTGCCTGCGGCTATCGGCGCGCCGACCAAACCTAATGCCCCGGTCGATGCGTCGATTGCGAAGGTCGCAATGTTTTCCGATCCCGTACCGCCATTGCAGACATATAAAAATCGACCCGAGGGATCGGCTGCCATACTCACTGGAAAATTACCCGAACCGACCGGCGCACCGACCGCCGTGAGCACACCGGTCCCCACGGTAATTTTATAGGCCGACACATTGCCCGAGCGCGAGTTAGCAACGTAGACAAAACGTCCGCGCGGGTCGGCCGTAATGAAATAAGGCTCGCTGCCGGCGCCAATGACCGCGCCCAGCGATGCAAGTGCTCCGGTACTGGCGTTAATGCCGAACGCCGACACATCCCCCGAAACCTGATTGGCCACGTAGGCATATTTCGGCGTAAAGGCCAGCGGCGCGGCGCCTTTGGTCATCGCCATCGACATCGGCCCCAAGCGCGTTGCGACATGCACTACATCTGCCAGGGGCGTGAGCGCACCAGTTGAGTCGTTGATGTTGAACGCCGTGACATTGCGCGAAGTGTAATTGGTGACATAAACAAACTTACCGGACGGATCGACGTTTACAGTCTGGGGGTTGGTCCCGGCCAGCACCGCAGCGTCGATGCTGGCGAGCGCGCCAG
>JANOOV010000136.1:0-2822 GCA_031421535.1 Gammaproteobacteria bacterium | reverse complement strand
TCTTCGTCGCTGTAGTCGCGATACGGCAGTGTCAGCGTTTCCAGCGGCGGCATGGTGGCGGTAATGACTTTTTGCGGCGGCCGGGGGCCGCTGAGTAACTGCGCGCACAAGCGCGGAAATTCCACATCGGCAGGGCCGGTGATCAGATAATCGGCCTGCTGCACGATGGCTTGCTGGCCCCACTCGTAACTGACTTCCGGGCCACCGACGATGACTACAATGTCGGGCCGCACTTGTTTGAGCAACGTAACTACTTCGGTGCTGGCCTGGATGTTCCAAATGTAAACACCCAGCGCAATGATCTTGGGTTCATAGGCAAGCAGTTGCTCGACGATGTCGATGGGGCGATGGTCAAGTGTGTATTCGAGCAGGCGCGTTTGTGCGCGCAGCTCACCCAGATTCGCCAGCAGGTAACGTAGCCCCAGGCTGGCGTGGATGTACTGCGCATTGATGGTGGCGAGCAGGATGGGGGTCATAGCGATTGCGCCGCGTAGTGGAAGTTACGTGCGCAATGATACGCGTTTGCGTGTCGACGCCGGATTTTCCGTTTCTAAAACCCATTCAGAAAATTGATCTGCGTTGAACTGATCTGGTCCCGCGCGACGTATTCAACCCGCAGTTGCGACGACTTGGATATATTCAACCCCAGGCCGAAACCGGCCATTATTCCATCGTCATCTCCGGTATCGAAACCGATGCGGCCCAGCAGATGAACGCGCTGATCAATGCGGAATTCTCCGACCAAATTCATCCACAGCCCCTCGTAAGAAGTTGACTGGGTTGTTAGATAAGTTACGTTGCCTTGTTTGACGAGTGCATCTCTTTTGAAGTCGCCGCTGTCCATATATCCAATCTCAATAGCGCTTCGAACATGGGGGTTCTGTTTATTAAAATTCAGGCAATATCCGCCAAAGATCTGAAATCCGGTGGCATCGTTTTCATAGTTGTCGATAGCATTGAAAGTGAGTCCCGCCCCGGCGTAAAGCTTGTTGGATATGCAGTGCGCAGCGGCCGTGCCGCTAAATAGGAAGGTTGCCACCAGTAGCAGTGACATTTTAAATAATGTATTCACGTGAGACTGAAGATTGCTGCGTATAGCATGGATTTTATTCATGATGTTGTACTCCATTAAGAAGTGAAGCCTGATACTGCGCAACGCACACTCCGTGAGTTGCCCCGGGAAAGAACAGCACCCTATCGTTTCTTCGAGGCCATGCTAGAGAATTCGATGCAGCAACCTTCGCGAACTGTGTCACACATTAGGGGAGGCGATTTTTTCTGGTCAGCCAGAGAGCAACACTATCCCTTTGATGTGCCGCCCATGTTGCTGGAGTGCATACCAAAACTATTCGTGTGCGACAAACCCAAACGCCTTGTCGTGGACGTATACCAGCTTGCAGGGCTCAAGGTACTTGGCGTCATGAATACGCCCGGCCTTGATGTAACCCACCGCGCCCTTGCTCAGATAGAGGCGTTCGCCATCACGAACCAATTGCCCGGCTTCGTGCCGGTAAAACTGGATCGACATTTTGCCCTCGACCACCAGGGTCATATCATCGCCGGGGTGCGAGTGCGGCGGCTCTTGCGTACCGGCTTCCCATTGCTCAAGCATGACTTCTGCGCCGTTTGGGTTCGTGGGGTAGGTGGTGCGCACGGTAAAACCGGTGGGCGTATTTGGAACCGCGACGTGATGTCCCCATACCGCGCTGGTTGCGGAGGTTGAGGGTTGGTTATTTTCCTTACCGGGTTCTGGCATGTGATGTTTTCCTTGTCGATGGGGCGTGCTGGCGAGTTGGGCGTAGCGCCACGTGTTTTACAGCTCGCGATGGTTGGTTATCGTGATTTTTTGCGTGCGATTTTTCACGCACTGAATGGTCGACTCGTCTTCAAGCTTGCACTCCAGAAAGTGTTCTGTTTCTTGCAGGCCAAGTTTGATTTCCTTGTCGACACCTGCGGATTCCGTTGTGGTTTTACTGCCGGGCTCGCGGTTTATTTTTACGATGTTATTGCGGTAGGTGACTTTAAATTCGCCGCTGGGCTGCACTGCATACACGGTTGCCTGCGTCTGGTAACCGATTTCGGATTTCCCGATGGTTCTGACCAGCTCCATCGATACGCATTCGATGGCCTGGGCATCGTTCGACGCGCACGACGTTAATTCGGACGGCAAAAATTCTACGGGTAAATTCGCTTGTGACATCCAGTTGCCGTTCGCGAGTGTGGCATAAATGGTGGGTTGCGTTTGAACTACAGGTTTCAAGCTGGCGACCGATGTCACTGGCGGTGCGGGCAAATCCAGGTGCGCATCGGAGGCATCTCGCAGGCCAACTTGGTTGCCGCGCGCCGCCTCATTGCGAAGAGCGGAAGCAAGCGTATCGTCGGTGGCGATGGGCGGATCCGAATTTTCCTCGACCGCGTTAAGTACCGGCAGTGCATCCGCAGATGCGGTTGCGTGCGGGATATTTTTCGGCCGTGCCGGAGTCGGCTTCGCAGTTGCGATTTCGATGGGTGCGGGCGGCGCGGGAAAGCGCACTTTGTCCGCCAGCACTTCTGCTGCCGGAGTATAGCCGCCCGCCGCTGCACGGCTATACCACAGGTGGGCTTGACCCAGGTCGCGCTTGGCCACGACACCGGTTTCGTGCATCAACGCCAGGTAATACTGGGCGCGTGCATAACCGTTTTTTGCGAGTCGCTCCATCAAATGAAATGCCTTGGCGGGGTTTCCATCCACCCCCTCGCCGCGATAGTACATAGAGGCGATTTTGTATTGTGCTTTTTGGTGATTCTGTTTGGCGGCCAGCTCAAACCAGGTGAACGCGTTC
>JANOOV010000135.1:0-5420 GCA_031421535.1 Gammaproteobacteria bacterium | reverse complement strand
GTCTTCGGACACCAGCTTTAGGGTGTATTGAAAGGGAAACGATATGCCCTCTTCTCCTTCGATCTGCGCCAGCCCAAATTCGATCTTCGTGCCTTCCACCATAAAGGTGAAGTTTGTGATGTTGCCGCTTAGTTTGGCCATCAATGGCGCTCCTGAAAATACCGCTACGGCATGTTAATTCTGTAACAGCGACTCTACCTGATATGCGCAGAATCCAGCAAGACGCCTGCCTTTTGCTGCACCCATAAAACCGTTGTACGCAATCCGGTGGCTACTCCGGCCGGGTCCATTGCACGGCCAACGGATACAACGCATTTTTTTTGGCGCCGGTGATTTGCGCGGCAAGTGCAGCGGCGCGGGTGGGCGGTAGTTCGGCGCACAAGATGCGTAATACACGCTGCGCCTCGACATTATTTTGCTCGCCCTCCGGCACCACCCGCCCGTGCACCAAAATCACAAACTCGCCTTTTTGCTGATTGGCGTCGGCGCTCACGCGCGCCAGTTCCTGCGCCAGCGTACCGGTGTGCACGGTCTCGAACATTTTGGTGAGTTCGCGTGCGACCACCGCCGGGCGCTCCGCGTCGAAGAGGTCATGCATGTCTTGCAGCGCTTCGACAATACGATGCGCGGATTCGTAAAACACCAGCGTACGGGTTTCGGCGCACAGCTCGTCCAGGCGTTTGCGACGCGCGGCGCCTTTGGCGGGCAAAAAGCCTTCAAAGACAAACCGGTCGGTCGGCAAGCCGGACACGCACAGCGCGGTAACCAGCGCGCAGGCGCCCGGCACCGGCACCACCGGTAAATCCAAAGCACGCGCTTCCCGTACTAATGGGAAGCCGGGGTCGCTGATCAGCGGGGTGCCCGCATCGGAGATCAGCGCAACGGACTCGCCGCGCTGTAATTTCCCGATCAAATCGGGAAGCGCCGTGCGCTCGTTGTGCTCGTGATACGCGATGCAGGGCGTACGGATTCCATACGCGTCGAGCAACACGCGGCTATGTCGTGTATCTTCAGCGGCAATCCATTGCACTTGGGTGAGCACCTCGACGGCGCGATGGGTGATATCTGCCAGGTTGCCGAGCGGAGTCGCCACCACATACAATGTGCCCGTGCGATTTTTCATGTGATCGTCCCCTGTGCCTTTCGATTCGCGGCTGCCATGCTAAATAATATTCTCACTGCGCTGTTGCTCGTGTTCGTGCTGGCCAGCGGTTGCGCCAGCAGCGGAAACATCCCGTCCACTGCGCGCTCCGTAAAAAATGCTAACGCTGCCGCGATGCTACGCGTGCAAGACGCGCAGGAGCTGGAAAAACGCGGCAAATTTCTCGATGCCGGATTAGCCTACGCGCAATTGGCCAATCGGGCCAATGCTCCGGAAAAACAGGATCTGCAATTCAAAGCGACGGAAGTTTTTTTGCGCGGCAGCTATACGCAGCAGGCCGATCAAACGCTGGCCGACATCACGGTACGCGACCTGAACGCAAGTTACGCCGAGCGCAAACAACTGCTGATTGCGCAGGCGGAACTGGCACGCGGCAAACGTGAACGCGCACTGTCGATCCTGGACGCGCTGATGCGCAGCGCCACCCTGGACGCGACGCGCAGCGCCGTGCTCAACACTAAAATTCAACTTCACCTCCAGAACAATGCGCTGGTGGATGCGGCCCGCGAACGCGTCGCGCTGGACCCGCTGCTGCGCGACGACGATGCCGCGCGACGCAGCAATCAAAACCTGATTTATCAAAACCTGCTGGACGCACCTGAATCGTTGCTGGTGCGCGCCAAACCCGCCACGGCGAACGCCTTTGGCAGTTGGGTCGAGCTGGCGTTGATCGCGAAAGCGGCGCAACGCCAACCGGCCGAAGCCGCGCGCTTGATGAACGACTGGAAAGTGCGCTACCCGCAACACAGCGGCGCCCAGATTATGGGGGATCGCTTCGCAACGCGCAGCGCCGATCAGGTGACAACACCGCAACGCCTGGCCTTGTTATTGCCGCAGCAAGGCAACTTCGCCAAAGCGGCGGAAGCGGTGCGCGACGGATTCCTCGCGGGCTACTACGCCCAACCCAAAGACGGCTTCCGGCCCACGGTACAAATTTATGATTCGGGCATCAACGCCAACGACATCACGGCGGCTTACGAGCGTGCGCTGCGCGATGGGGCGCAATTTGTTGTCGGCCCGCTCGACAAGAGCGCGGTCAACGTCCTGGCGCAGGGCAACCAGCTGTCGGTGCCCACGCTGGCGTTGAATTACGCAGAGCGCAGCGAGGCGGTGAACAACCTGTTCCAGTTCGGACTGTCGCCCGAAGACGAAGCGGCGCAAACCGCCGAACGTGCCTGGCTCGACGGTCACGGCCGCGCAGCGGCGCTGATTGCCGAAGGCGCGTTCGGCGAACGGTTGCTGGCGGCGTTTCGCGAACGCTGGCTGCAACTCGGCGGTGAGCTGGTCGAGACGCAAATCTATGCGATCAAGGACAACGACATCTCCCCGCCGATTAAAAAACTGCTCGACATCGATTTAAGCGAGCAACGCCGTACCGCGTTGCGCACGGTGCTGGGTTACGACATTAAATTCGCGCCGCGCCGCCGCGAGGACATCGACTTCGTGTTCGTCGCCGCCATGCCGCGCCACGCGCGCATGATCCGGCCGCAACTGAATTTTCATCAGGCCAATGACCTGCCGGTGTACAGCACCTCGCATGTATTTTCCGGCTTCGTCAACGCCCGCGCCGACCACGACATCGATAATGTCACGTTCGGCGACATGCCCTGGGTGCTGCCCAAGGCGCGGCGCAGTACCGCGTTGAATGCAACCATCAGCCAACTGTGGCCGCAGCAGGTCGAGAACTACATGCGCCTGTACGCCTTCGGTATCGACGCGTTTAACCTGATCCCCAGCCTGAATTCGCTTGCTGCGCAGCACACGCTGCAACATCCGGGCGAAACCGGTAATTTGTTTATGGACGATGCGCAGCGCATTCAACGCCGCCTGCTGTGGGCGGAATTCAAAAACGGCGCGCCTAAACTACTGGAATAGATGCCGTGATCTGGGGTCTGTTTCAACGCAATAAAAAATCCGCCGCCATCCCCTACGCGCCGCATGTGCGCGGACGCGCCGCCGAACAACTGGCGCTGCGGCATCTGGAACATCACGGGCTCCACCTGGTCACACGCAATTTTCGTTGCACGCGCGGCGAGATCGACCTCATCATGCGGCAAGACAATATGCTGGTGTTCGTGGAAGTGCGTGCACGGCGTAACGATACCTACGGCAGCGGCGCCGATTCCGTCGACGCACGCAAGCAGGCCAAACTCAACGCCGCCGCGACAGTTTATTTGCAACAGCATGCGGCGCTGTCGAACTGCCCGTGCCGCTTCGACGTGGTTGCCATCTCGTTCGCAAACGACCCGCCGCAACTCGACTGGATTCCCGACGCGTTCGGGGACACACAATTCTGAATAACTGTTTGGGAGGCTCACTTGATTCGATATCAACCTGTAACTTTTGCGCACGACGTGCGTGTCGTGATATTGGGGCTGCTGTGCGTCATCGCCCTGCACGGCTGCGGCCCCATTGTTCTGGTCGGTGCAACCTCCGGCGTGATGATGGCGAACGACAGACGCAGCGCCGGTACCATTGTTGACGACAACGGTATCGAGCTTGCGCTGGGCAATAAAATCGCCTCGGACAAAGCGTTGGCCGACAAGGTTCACGTCAATGCCAGCGCTTACAACAAGACACTACTGATTACCGGCGAAGTCCCCAGCGAAGCCATTCGCGATCAAATCGTGGCGCTGACCGGCACCATCAGCGACGTCAAGCAGGTCTACAACGCGCTGGATATCAGCATCCCCACCGAATACAAATCCCGCAACTTCGACACCTGGGTGACCACCAAGGTCAAAAGCAAAATGCTCGGCCGCAAGGAACTCGAAGGCGCCCACATTAAAGTCACGACCGAGAACGCAGTGGTGTATTTGATGGGCCTGGTCTACCGCTCCCACGCGGATGCCGCCGCACAAACCGCCAGCGAAATCGAAGGTGTAAAGCGCGTGGTGAAGGTCTTCGAGTATCTTGATTAGCGCGGCCGTCCAAACTGCCCTGGCCGACATCGTCGGCCGCGAGCAGGTGCTGACCGACCCCGCCGACTGCTGGGCTTACGGTTACGACAACAGTCGGCGCCACACCGCACCCGATGCGGTGGTGTTTCCGCAAACCCACGATCACGTGTTAGGCATTGTGCGGCTGTGCAACCAGCAGCGCCTGCCGATGGTGGCGCGTGGTCTGGGCAGCGGTACGGTCGGTGCGGCGGTGCCACTGCGCGGCGGCGTGGTGCTGGCGATGGAACGCATGGATAAAATTGTCAACATCGACCCGGCCAATCGCGCCTGCGTGGTGGAGCCGGGTGTCACCAATCAAAGCGTGCAGGATGCACTCGCACCGCACGGCTTCTTCTGGCCGCCCGACCCTACCAGTGCCGCCTACTGCACCATCGGCGGCAATCTCGCGTTTAACTCGGCCGGGCCGCGCGCGATCAAATACGGCACGCCACGCGAGAACACGCTCGGCCTGCGCGCGGTCACCGGCGACGGCAGAGAAATCCGCACCGGCGTGTACACCACCAAGGGCGTGGTGGGCTACGACCTCACGCGCCTGATCATCGGCTCCGAAGGCACGCTCGCCATCATCACGCAGGCCACGCTTAAACTCACGCCGCTGCCGCAAAGCAAGCGCACCTTTCAAGCCGCATACAGCAACATGCGCAGCGCGGCGGCGGCGGTAGCGCGTCTGATGGCGCAGCCGGTCACGCCCTACGTGCTGGAATTCATCGACGGCAACGCCATCGAAATGATCCGCAACTATTCCACGGCAGCGCTACCCGAAGGTGCCGGTGCGATGCTTATTTTTGAAATCGATGGACTGGAAGATGGCATGCACGCTGCGATCAAATTACTCAGCGCTGCCGCCAGCGGCACTGGCTTGGTGGAGCTGAAAGTCGCGCAAACGCAAGCGGAAATCGACGCGCTGTGGGCCACACGCAAAGCCTTGTCGCCTGCGCTGCGCACCATCGCACCGAAGAAAATCAACGAAGACGTGGTCGTGCCGGTGGCGCGCCTGCCGGACCTGATCGAAGGGTTGGATCGCCTTGCGCAACAGTTTGAAATTAAAATTATCAACTTCGGGCACGCCGGCAACGGCAACATCCACGTCAACCTGCTGATTGATCCGGACGATCCCGGCCAGCTCAAACGCGCCGAGCAGTGCCTCGACAAAGTGTTCGCGCTGGTGCTGGAACTGCACGGTACATTATCCGGCGAACACGGCGTGGGCATCGAAAAACGCGAATTCATCGGCCGCGAACTCGACGCCACGACCTTGGCTTTGATGAAGCAAATCAAAAGCGTATTCGATCCGCTGG
>JANOOV010000134.1:0-13257 GCA_031421535.1 Gammaproteobacteria bacterium | reverse complement strand
GTTGCGTTAACGCAGGTAGGGAATCGGCGCACCGGCATACGCGTGTGCGGCCAGCAGTCGTGCGACCAGCGCAGGTTTGAACGTTTGGTAAAGTCCGGGTGCGTAGCGTACCCAGATTTTTTGCGCGCCGTGGTGATCGTTCTGCGCCACTGCGCCCACCAGTGCACACAATAACAAGTACTCGGCATGCAGTGGGCCGACCGTGGTCAGCACCTCGGGCAACATTTCAGTCGATAGTCGCAACATGCCAATGGGGTCGCGGCGCGTCACGGCGGACCAGAGTCCCACCCAACTGCGTTGTTGCGGGCTGAGATTACCAAAACACGGCGCCGCGCCGATGCGTTGCCACACCTGCGACATTTCTTCGCGCGTCAGTTGCGGAATCATCAGGTTAACGACGGCGGAGGTATCGCGCAGCCAGTTTTCAGCGACCGGGTTAATGCTGCAGTCGATGAACGCGCCGTGCACAAAACGCGCGTTGTTCGCCATGGTGGGATCGACGCCGGGCAAGGCGGAGTCGCCGCCGCGCGTAAAATAGTCAAGCAGTTGCACCGCAGTGCGCGCGTACTGATTGCGGGCGTAGTAAAAATCGTTGCTTGCCGAGGTGGTCGGGAATTTTGGTCCCGGCGCGCTTAGCATTTCCAGTACCGGCACGCCCGCATTACGGAATGCAATGAGGTTGCTGGCGCTTTCGCGCAGGAAGCGCGCGCGTGTGGCGCCCAGGTCGAGTACCGGAAAATAATCGGAATTTGCGCGGATGTCATAGGAGGCAAACAACGGCGCCAGTGAGCGTTGGTCGCCGATACGGCGTAATTCCAGATCCTGCGGATTACTGATGCCCACGCGCGCCAGTGCCGCATGTAATCCACCTTGCTCAAAGATATCCGCCGTCGGCATCGGCAACGGCCCGTCCGCGCGCGCCACAATAATCAGGTCGCTGTGGTTGGCGGCGTAGATGACGTAGTGATCAAATTGGCGCGCCAGGGCCTTGAGCACCGACGCCACCAGTTCGTTGTTGATTTCGTAGGTTTGCAGCCACTGCACCAGCAGGCCCTGCGGCGCAAGATGGCGTTTGGCCAGGATGTAAAACTCTTCGGTGAACAACGCCGCCGTGCCGCTCACCCACGGATTGGACGGCTCCGACATAATGACGTCGTAGTGCCGGTTGTGAGTGGAAAAAAAAACTCTTGGCGTCGTCGATATGCAAGTGGCTGCGCGGATTGCTGTAGGCCAGCTCGACGCGCGGACGAAAGCCGTTGGCCGCTGCGATCACCGCCGGTTCGATTTCAATGGTATCGACCGTGCTCAGTTGCGGGGCGGACAGCAAGGTGTGCGTGCTCAAGCCCGAGCCCATGCCGATGACGGCGACGCGCGTCGCGGCGGGATGCAGCGCCAGCGGCAAGGCACCGGCGAGAATCATGGTGCTTTCGTCCGCAGACGGGACGCCCGAGCTGACCATATTGAGCATTGCATCGGGCTTGCCGTTGGTCATGATGCTGACCTGACGCACCCCCGGCGCATTCGCGGATTGCAACAGGTCGATTGACGCGGTTTTGCCATCCTGGTGAAACAGGTTGACGTATTCAACGGGATTTATTTTCCCGGTGCGGTACACGCCGGAGCTCAAGCGTGACAAATCCATCGGCCCGGCGGCGAGCGTGAACGCGAGTATGCCCAGGCCCAGTGCGGTGGCAGCGGTGGCCCAGTGCGGCGCGAGTTGCTCGCGAAACCACCAGATCAGCACAATGCCCAGCGCGACATCGAGCGCCGCGCCGGTGAGCAGTAAGCCTTTCAGGCCCAGCAGCGGCATGCCCACATGGGTCGCAAAAAATACCCCGACGATGGCGCCGAAGGTATTGGCTGCGTACACGCTGCCGATGCTTTTTTCGCCGTGCCCTTGCCGCATCAAGGTGTAGGTGAGCAGGGGCAGGGTCATGCCCGCGAGGAAGGCGGTCGGTATCATGATCACGGCGGCGATGCCGTGGCTGGCCAGATTGAACAGCGCGTAGCCGGTGCCGTCTTTGCTCAGGTTGTTTACCAGCCAGGCCATCACGTCGAAGGTCTGGTTATAGATAAACAAAGTGCTGGCCGCCATCACGCCCATCAGAATCTGCACGATGGCAAGAAAACGGATCGGATGCGCGATGCGATCAATCCGGTGTTTGATCCACAGCCCGCCGAGCGCCAAACCGAGAATAAAGGCGCTTAACATTAATTCGAATGCGTGGGTCGAGCTGCCCAGCACCAAAGACAACATGCGGATCCACGCGATCTCGTAAATGAACGACGCCGCGCCGGTTAAGGCGGCGATACCCAGAAAAAATACCAGCCAGCGTCGTTCGCTGTAACGCGTCTTTGCGGGTGTAGGCAGGGAGAATTGCGGTTCTGCGGATGATTGCGCGCGCGCCAGCCGCCACACGATCAGGGCTAACGCAATATTCAATACGCCGCCAATGACAATAGTGCCGGGCAGACCGACGAGTTCGATCAAGATAAAGCCGCTGATCAGCACACCCAGGGCCGCGCCGATGCTGTTGGTGAAGTAAAGCATGGCCACCGTCGCGCCGGGGTTGTCCGGGTAGCGACGGATCAATGCGCCGCTCAATAGCGGAAAGGTCATGCCCAGCAGAATCGATTGCGGCAGGATCAGCAGCGCGGCGCTGGCCCACTTGAATGCCGTGACCCACGCGGGATCGCCGATGGCGGGCAGTAGCGTGGTGTAGGCGAATTGCACATAGCCGTCGAACAGCGGATGAAACGCAAGCGCCATAACGCCGATGATGCCTTCGATCAACGCATAACCCAGCAGCAGGTTCTTCCAGCGCGCCGAGCGTGCGCCGCACCACCAGGAACCCAAGGCCATGCCGCCCATGAAAATCGCCAGCACCAGGGTTTGCGCATAGGCGGCGTGACCGAGGAACAGTTTTAAATAATGCGTCCAGATCGATTGGTAAATCAGGCCGGAAAAACCTGAAAATGCAAAGATCAGGAACAGCAGGCGGCGCTGGGAAGTCATGAACGATCTACCTCTATAAAAGTGCTTCGCGGGGCGGCATGGATTTGATCACCACCTCGCGTTGCGGAGCAGGAAAAGTGATGTGATGTTGCTTGAAGGCGTGCCACACGGCTAACAAAATTTCCGATTGTACGTTGCCGATGCCGTCTTCGGGATCATTGATCCAGACGTTAAGTTCCAGGTCGATGCCATTTTCGCCGAAGGCGGTCAACAGGCCGCCGGGCGCAGGCACAGCCAGCACGCGCGGGTTGGCGCGTGCGACGTCGAGCAGCACGCGCAGCGCCAGCTCTGGGTCGTCGTGGTAGCTGATTTGCACCGGCACCTTGACGCACACGTTGCGGTCGCTGTAAGTCCAGTTGATGACTTCCGAGGTGATCAGATTTTCATTGGGGATGAGCATTTCCACACCGTCGCGGCTACGCACCACCACGTAACGCGCGCGCAGTTCCTTGACCTGACCGAAACTCTTGCCGACGGTGACAACGTCGCCGGGGCGGATGGAGCGCTCGAATACCAGAATCAAGCCGCTGATCAGATTGCTGGCGACACGTTGTAAACCGAAGCCCACGCCCACGCCCAGCGCGCCGCCAAACACCGTGAGTGCGGTGAGGTCGATGCCGACCGAGTTGAGCGCAATGAACACCGCGAGCGTCAGCAGCAGGATTTTGCTGAACTTCGCCAGGCCCAGGCGGGTACCGGCGTCCAGTTGCAGTGACTGCTGCAACTTGCTTTCGATCAGCCGCGCGATCCATAGCGCCAGCAGCAACCACACCGCCACCGACACGGCCAGTTTTAATAATGTCAAAACCGACACCCGCGCCTGCCCGACGGTGAATGCAAGTTCGTCCATCCAGGTCAGTATTTCGGGCAGCCAGCCGACCAGGTGCAGCGCGACCAGAGCCCAAATCATGGTGCTGATGACATTTTCCCAGGTTTTCAGGCCCCGACCGGGGCCGAGCGCAATACGCAGCAGGTACACCAGGGCACGGATCGCCGCCAGCGATAGCAGCAGAGGCAGGGTCAGATTGAGGAGCGCGACTTTCCAGTGGGTGTGCGTCAGGATGCTGCGCCCGATCAACACGCCGACCAGCATCACGAGCGGGAACGCCAGGATCTGCATCGCGTGCGTCAGCCGCTGCCGCAGTGGCGACAGCGATTGCGGCACACGATGGGCATAGTCGTACATGCGGCGGTGCGCCAGCCATGCGAGGGTGGCTGCCAATACCAGCACCCCCAGTTGCATGCCGACGGCGGGTGAGGAAAGCGCCGCAAAAAATGTGCTGACTGAAGCGCTGAAGAAGTCCACGTCGCGGGCCTGTCGTCATGTTAATTAGAAGTGCTGCAATTCTACTCACGCTGCACGCCCGGAGCCACCGCCGTATTGCGCACGCTAATGCGTTGAGTTTTTGTCTGGTAGCTGCGCAGCCTGACCTACGGCACCGACCGGTAGGCCGGGTTGCGCAGCTATCCGGCAAATGCATCAGAACAAATTTGCCGCGTTGCGCACGCGCTGCTGTATTTTCCACAGCAGTAATGGCACGGTCGTAGCGCAGGCCATCGCCAGCAGGCTGACTTCGCCCATGCCGATCAGTGCGCCGCCCGGTTCTGCGTTCAGCAACAATGCCGACAGGCCCGCGCCCAGCGCGGCTGCAAAATTTTGCACTGCCGAGTTGACCGACATGAAACCGGCGCGTTCGTAATTTTGCGGCACGTGCGACAGCAGCGCGCTGCTGGCAATGTTGCGTGTCGACATCGCGACCATGAACAGAATATAAATTGCGAGCACCGGTAGTGGCCACACGCGCCACACAAAACCGAACCACAGGCAGATCAACAACAAAACCGTGCCCACCCACGCGACCGGTATGCTGCCGTATTTGTCAACATAGTGCCCGGCGGCGCGCATGGTAAAAAAACTGGCGCCGCCCCCGGCCAGATACAGCAGCCCTAAATGTTCGCGCGGGTAATCCAGATTGAACTGCACAAACGCCGAGAGGTTGGGGATGATCAGGAATCCGGCCAGCATCGCGATGCCGGTGGCGCTGTACGCGAGCAGCGGCGTACTGCGCGTGAACAGCGTCAGGAACTCCCATGTTGAGCGTTGCTGCGCAGCCAGCCTATGGCCGTGGAGCGGTGGTAATAAAAAATGCACGGCGACAGCGACCATCGCGCCAAGCAGCGACACCGCGATAAAGGGCGTGCGCCAATCGCCCAGGTGCGCCAATTCCAAAGCAGCGGGCACACCCAAAACCGATGCGGCGGAAAACGCGCCCATCACCGCGCCCAGCGCCCGCCCGCGCCGTTCGATGGCCACCTGGTCGATGATTAACGTGATGGCGATGGCGGTTGCCGGTCCGCCGAAGATACCGGCCAGGATGCGTGCCGCGAGCAGCGAGTTCATGTCGGTGGCAAACGCCCCCGCTGCGGTGCCTGCGGCCAGGCCCAACATTGAAATTGTCACGACCGTGCGCCGGTCATAGCGGTCGAGCACACCGACCAGCAGCAAGCCTGACAGCGCGGCGGCGACCGAGTAGCTGGCGCCCAACACGCCGATATTGGAGGTCGCGATGCCCAGCGCGTGTGCGAAATCCGGTCCCAACGGCATTACCATCATGAAGTCGATGATGTTGATGAATTGAATGGCGCCGACAATTAAAATCAGCGCGCGTTCGGACAGCGGATGTGTCACAGCGGATTATGTCGGCGACTGTTTAGGCGGTTCTTTCGGTTCGCCCGTGACCATGCCGGCGGTGATGGCAAAGCGCATCGCTTCGTTCATCGGCAGGTCGGCGGGTTTGACGGTCGAGCGTGGCACCAGCACCGTGTGCCCGCCGATCTGGTAGCTCAACGGCAAATACACCGCGACCAGGTCGGGGCGCAGGGTCTTGTCGATAAAGCTGACGTTCTCGTTGGTGAGAAAGCCCAGCACCAGGATGTCGGGCTCACCGATTTTTATGGTCACGACCTGCCCCATCTGCTTGCCCTTGGCGTTGGAGACAAACTTCATCAGGTCGCGGATCGATCCATACAGGGTTTTCACCAGCGGCACTTTTGCCAGCCAGGCTTCGCCCCACACGAACAGGTTGCGGATGACCAGGGCGTTCAACAACAGGCCGACGGCAAACACCAGTATCAGGCCGACGATCAGGCCCATGCCGGTCCAATAGTATTGCTGCGGGATGACCAGTTGTATCAACCCGCCCAGCCGATGTTCCGCACCCGAGCCTAACCAGAACAGGATATAAATCGTCAGGGTCATCGGCAGGATCGCGGCCAGACCGGACAGAAAAATTTTGCTGAGCGATTTCATGCGGGCGTCTCGTCAAGTAAACAGGTCGGGGACGGGTATTGTACTGAAGTTTGCGCGGCGCGCTTTATCCGCGCGTGCAGATCGGGTATATGTATCCGGCCCATTGGGCAATGCTTATTTCAACGTAATCCCTTTTATATAACGAGCAATCTCACAGGAGTGAAACAATGATCAGCATCAAACAAGTTATCCCGTTCGGTTTCGGTGTGGTGATGAGCGTGGCGATGAGTGTTGCGCAAGCGGCGTCCATGTCGCCGACCGGGGCCGAAGTTTCGATCCTGTCGCCCAAAGACGGTGAAGTGGTCGCAAGCCCGGTGAAAGTTACCTTTGGCGTGAAGGGTATGGCGGTGGCGAAGGCCGGCACCGAACAGGCGAATTCCGGGCACCACCATTTGATCATCGACGCGGATCTGCCCGCCGCCGACCAACCGATCGGCAAAGACGCGCAGCACATCCATTATGGCGCCGCGCAGACCGAAGCCAGCGTCGAATTGCCCAAGGGCAAGCACACCTTGCAGTTGATGTTTGGCGATCATGCGCACCTGCCGCATCAGCCGGTGGTCGCGTCGAAGAAAATCACCATCGAAGTCAAATAACGCACGCGACGGACTCTGCCATGCCCCCGCTCGACGACGCTCAACTGCTGCGCTATAGCCGCCACATCCTGTTGCCGCAATTTGATATTCAAGGCCAGGAACGTGTCAGTCGCGCACGCGTTTTGATCGTGGGGGTGGGCGGATTGGGTTCACCGGCGGCGTTGTATCTTGCGGCGGCGGGCGTCGGCCAACTGGTGCTGGCCGATCCTGATCGGGTTGATGTCACTAACTTGCAGCGCCAGATTGCGTACACCACCGACGACGTGGGGCGCGCCAAAGTCGAAGCGGCAGCGGCGCATTTGCAACGACTCAATCCGCAGGTGCGCATCACGCCGCTCGTCGCGCGCCTGGAGGACGATGCGTTGCAGCAGCAAGTTGCACAGGCGGATGTGGTCGTCGATGCCAGCGATAACTTTCCCACCCGCTTCGCGTTGAATGCCGCCTGTGTGCGTTATGCCAAGCCGCTGGTGTCGGGTGCGGCCATTCGCATGGAGGCGCAAATTTCCGTGTTTACCCATGACCATGCCGACAGCCCTTGTTACCGCTGTCTGTATAAAGACGAGCCTGGTCCCGCCGACGCCTGTTCGCAGTCGGGGGTGCTGGGTCCGTTGGTCGGCATCATCGGCAGCATGCAGGCGCTGGAAACCCTGAAAATATTGTCGGGTATTGGCACCAGCCTGGGTGGACGTCTGCTGTTGCTGGATGCGCAGCAAATGGAATGGCGCACATTGCGCCTGCGCCGCGATCCCGCTTGCCCGGTTTGTGGCCACGACTAAAGCGAAACCGTTCGCGATCTCCCCGTGACCCCGGTAGTTTTCCCGCTAAATATGATTTGCCTGCGCAGTGACCTGCCGTGGCAAAAATACTCTTTTTATTCCGTTATCCCACGCTGACGATTGCTGCGCTTTACAAGAGCTGCTGGCAGGTCGAGCTGTTCTTCCTCGCGCTGATTCCTTGATTCCTTAATTTACGCTGCGCTGACTTTGCTCGGGGGAGTCGGCGACTTCCACAACAAACCGCTTTTTCCAACCCGCTAAATTTGTGCGACGTTTAACCGGCACGACCAGAGGTGTGATAACGCACTGAGGAAAAGCACAGAGAAGGGGATAGTGAAATTTAAGAAGAGTAAGTGCCAGTTATTTTCCTTTAACTTTTTTCTCAACTTAAATTTCCAGGAGATACAAAATGAACCGGTTTAAAAAGTTTAATAAGCCAATGGCGCTGTCGATGACCGTACTGATGGTCGCCATTTTGTCCGGCTGCAATAGCGGGAGCTCGGATGCAGAACCTGCGGCTCCAGCAACTCCAGCAACACCCGGAGTTCCAACAGCACCCGCAGCGGGCGGCGCCACCAGTATTTCGGTGTCCACGAGTGTTGCGAGCGGTCTTCCACCACGAACGGCATATTCAGTAGTGCCAACGAGCCCCAACATTACGCTGTCGGGTACTGCGGCGAGCGATGTGACTCCCGTGCTAACGGGTGGCGGCTCGATCAACGTGATCAATAATGGCGCCCATGTTGCGGCTACTCAAACCGGAGCAGGAGCGATCTCGATTACCAATAACGGGCAAGTGATGGCGGCAACCAACACCGGCACCGGCAAAATGACCATTAACAACACCAATACGGGCGCTGTGGCCGTGACCAACACTGGAAACGGCAATATCACAGTGGATGCAACCGGAACGACTCCGCTGGCCCTGACCTACAGCGATGGTCTTGACCACACTTACCCAGTCGGTAGTGTAGTCGCAGGTCTGGGGACCAGCATCGGTGCTGTTAACACCGATGCCAACATTTCCGTGTCGGGTAATAACGCGGGTGATGTGGCCTCGGTAGTCACCGGTGGCGGCTTCATTAATGTTGTCAACAACGGCGCCCATGTTGCGGCTACTCAAACCGGAGCAGGGACACTCAACATTACCAACGATGGTCAGGTGATGGCTGCAACCAACACCGGCACGGGAATCATGACGATTTCCAGCACCGATACGGGTGCTGTGGCAGTGACGAGAACCGGGAATGGCAATACCACGGTGACTGCGGCTGGAACGACCCCGCTTGCTCTCACTTTTAATGGCGATGGTGATGTCACTTACCCATTAATAGGCGGAGCAACACTCGCCAGCAGCCTCATCGGCACTAACATCACCGGCATTGTGGTGTCTGGCAGCGCGGCGAGCGATGTGGCCCCGGTGCTAACAGGTGGTGGATCCATCAGTGTTGTCAATAACGGCGCCCATGTTGCGGCTACCCAGGCCGGAACCGGAGCAATCAACATTACCAACAATGGTCAAGTGATGGCTGCAACCAACACGGGCAAAGGCATCATGACCATTTACAGCACGGCCACGGGTGCTGTAGCCGTGACCAACACTGGAGACGGTAATATCACAGTGAATGCGACCGGATCGACTCCGCTGGCCCTGACCTACAGCGATGGCCTTGACCATACTTACCCGGAAGGTAGCGTGGTCGCAGGCGTCGGTGTCAGCATCGGTGCTGTTAACGCCAATCCCAACATCATTGTGTCTGGTAGCAATGCCAGTGCTGTCACCACAACGGTAACGGGTGGCGGGTACATCAATGTGATCAACAATGGTGCGGGTGGGGTTACGGCTACCGAAACCGGAACAGGAACGATCACCATCGTTAACAATACTGGCGCTGCGGGACTGACCGCAACCAACAATGGTAATGGTTTGATGACGATTACCAGCTCGGCGACGGGCTTTGTGACAGTGACCAACACTGGAAACGGTAGCGTGAATGTGACGGCAACAGGTTCGGCGCCAATCACCCTCACCCACACCGGGGATGATGACTTTACGTATCCTTAACAGCGGGATGTGGCACCTTCCCTGAAGGTCGTGTTCGCAAACTGTGTAAAGGTTCTTTGAGGCAGTCAACAACAATACCCTTCCAGCGTTAGTTGGAAGGGTATTTTTTTGAAGTTATTTACGAAGCATTGCGCTAGTTAACCTGCGGCACGTCAGTGAAGGTCGGTACCACAGGTGCGGGTGTCGCCTCTGCCGGTGGCGCCGGTTCGACGCGTGTGTCCTGTCCACCTTGTGTCGTGGAGGAGGCGTCCATCGGGACTGAAATGGTATGCGTCGGTGTTGCGGATTCCTGAAGTTGCGACGAGGGCGAAACATCATGCTCTGGAGCCGTCGGTGCGGGCGCAGGCGCCGAGGTTGCCTCGGTGATCGCAGCCGCCGCGTCGCGCGCTTGATCGGTCGGCACCGGCTTACGCGCAGGCAGTCTGGCCGCATCGGTTTTTGGTTTAGCAACAGTGGGCTCGGCTGCCGCGTTGGGCAACGCGGTTTCCTTGCGGGTGATCGCCCCGTTGATGCTGTTGGGTGATGCAATTGCTTTTTCCGTATCGGCGGCAGGTTCATTGCCCGGTAACGTCGCGGCGTTCGGTGCGGGAGAGTTCAGTATATTTGCCAGTTCGTCGGACGAGATGCGGCCTGGCGTAGCGCCGGGAACGCCGGTGGTTTGCTGCGGTGTTGCATCACCGCTTTGCAACATCACATACGCGCCGATACTGGCGGTCACAGCGACTGCCGACAGTAATGTGATCAGCCCGATGCGCCGGGTGCCGCGACCCGACATATCCACGCGTCGCTGTATGGTCGGTGCGGATGCGCGCGCGGTGAAGACCGAGCGGTTGGCTTCTTGCGGTTTGAGGTTACCGGAAGCCAGCGCACGCGCACTGGTTTCCTGGCGTTTGGTCGCGGCGGCCACCGCCGTCGCCCGCTGCACGTTCTCGTTGTCGAGAAATTTCTCGGCTTCCGAATCCTCGCGCAGGCCAATGGTGGTTTCCCACAAAATAGAATCTGAGATCCAGCCCGACTTGCGTACTTTGCCGACGTCGTCAGGCGCCGCCTGATGGGGCTTAATCGTTGGGAGTTTTTGCGTCTTCTGGTGCAGGTCGTAAACGTTCTGCACGATTTGCGGTTCAGTGTTCCGCTGCTTTTCCGCAATCTGGTGTGCCTTCTGGTTGCGCGCGACGGCGGCGCGTTTTTTGGATTCGAGTTTTTGCTGTAGCTGCGCCAATTCCTGCTCCAGATCGTCCAGATCGTTTTCCACGCTTGGCGAGCTGGCAGCGGTGCCCGGCTTTTCCGCCAATTTTGGTGCGGCGTGAATCTGTGCCTGCTGGGCCTGCATTTCCTGTTCGAGCCGACGGCGCGCGGCATCCGCAAGTTGGGATTTCTTCTGTGCCTTATCGGCGTTGGCGCGGGCGGTTTCCGCCTCTTTTTTGAGGCGGGCCATTTCTTCATCGGCTGTTTTGCGCAGGTCTTCCGTCAAGCGTGCGCGGCGTCCGCTCTCATCTTGCGCCTTGGCGCACGCGGTCTCGGCTTCCGCCACTTTGCGCGATTCCTGTTCGGCGCGCTTGCGCGATAATTCAGCCGCTTCACGCAGACGTTGGGCTTGTTCTTCAGCTTCGGCGCGCATTAATTCTGCGGCTGCAATTTTGCGCTGAACTTCTTTGAGTATGGTGGACTGCAACGATTCCGATTCGCTGGCGCGACGCAACGACTCCTCTGCGTGACGCTGTGCTGCATCCGTTTCGGCGCGCAGACGTGCGATCTCACGTTCGGCGCTGTGCAAGGTTTCTTCGGCGGTACGATTGCGCTCCACTGCACGCTCCAATTGGTTTTTCACCTGCTCAATTTCGGCAGTCGTCGCTGCGATGCGCGTTTGCAACTGCGTGTTCTCATACTGCAATTTTTCCGTCACGCGTGTGTGCGTGGCGTTCAATCCGTCCAATTCCTTTTGTACCGCATCGTACGCTGCATCCGCTGCGGTCAGGCTTAAGGTGTATTCAGCCGCCTGAGCTTGCAGCGCGCGGACCTGTTCCTGGTGGGTCGCCAGCACCCGATCCGCCGTTGCACGCTGCGCTTCCAGTTCAGCAATGCGTTGCTGCATCCGTGCGTGCTCGGCTTGCGCCGGACTGGTCGCGTCACCGACTGTGTCGGCGGTTTGGGGCCGAAGCTTTAACGGCACGGTAGTTTCCGCAGTTTGGGTGCCGCCATGCAGCGCAGCAGCCGGAACATCGCGCAAGCCGTTCATGAGCACATACGCTGAAAAACCCAACTGACGTAACAAAAAAGCCGCCGCCGCCGCCCGGTTGCCGGTGTCGCAAAATGTGATGTACTTTCCGTACGCATTTAATTCCTTGACCTTGCTGCGCAACGCCATCAGCGGGATGTGGGTGCTGCCGGTCAGGGTGTTGCCGCGATGCTCGACAGCGCTGCGCGTATCGAGCCAGACCGCACCCGACTGCACCATCTGCTGCGCTTGCAGGTACGACACATAGTGCAGCGCAGGGTCGGCAATCAATTGGGTGAAGTCGGCTTTCGGAAGCCGCATCAGTCGGCCATCGGTGATCATGGTGACATTGGCATTGCGCGGTTGATCGGCGAGCAGCGCCTCTTCACCGAAGCCGATCCCCGCCGTCAGCTCGGCGATGCGGATGGGCGTATTGTCCGCCGTCGCTTGCTTGGTGACCACGCAACGACCTTCTTTGACAACATAATAGTGTTGCGAATCGGCGTCGGTCTGGCGGATGACGGTTTCACCGGCGCGCATCGGCAGCTCCTGCATACGTCGCATCAGGTGCTCGATGTTTTGCACCGGGATGTTCATCGCCGACAAAGATTGCAGGAAGCGCGTCAGCCAGTCGGTCTCATCACGTGACTGGATCTCGGTGACTTCATAACTTTGGTGCGGGTCGTAGTTGACAAGAATGTCGAGCAGCCCCGCGTCGATGACCAGCAAAGTGGCGTTCGACTCGACAACAGCGGTGGCCGGGCGCGGGCGCGCGTCCAGCAGCGGATGCAGCGCCGCCGGTGTGTCGGCTTTGATCGACACGTTCTGGCCGTTGGCGAGTTGTACCGTAATCTCACCTGACAGCAGGTAGTAGGTTTTGGCGTCGGTATCGCCGCGCTTGAACAAGGTGCGGCCAACCGTGGCGTGCTCGACATCGGCTTTTTCCGCCAGTTCGCGCAGACGATCCGCACCCAGCGCATTGAGCGGCACAAGCTTTTTTAAAAGTTTTTCATCGATGGTTTTTTTCGCCAGCTTTTTTGCGACGCTCATGATTTTTTCCCTGACACTCCACATGCAATGTCAGCTTGTTTGCCAATCTCATATCGGCACAAGCCAACGTAGTAGTCTGTTTCACCCGCAGGTAGGCATGAAACCGCGTCTTTTTTCGTCCTGCGTTGTTGCAGCCCCTTGCAATACGTACAGTATTGCTGCGGGTCTGCGCCTAGCAGGCGCGAAAAAATCCATCGGTTTCATTTGCCTACCTGCGGGTGAAACGGAC
>JANOOV010000133.1:0-2873 GCA_031421535.1 Gammaproteobacteria bacterium | reverse complement strand
GTCATCAGTTATGTGCGCAAGGCCGAACACGATCTGGTGGTGGTGATTCTCAATTTCACCCCGGTGGTGCGGCACAACTACCGTATCGGCGTACCCTCTGCTGGCATGTATCGCGTCGCTCTCAATTCCGATTCCAGTTTTTATTGGGGCAGCAATGTCGAGGTGGGTAGTGCATTGCAAGCCGAACCCACGCCGTGGATGGGACGACCGTATTCACTGCAATTGACCTTGCCGCCGTTGGCGGGGCTAGTACTGCAACGCGATTAGAACTTGTCCGTAGGCCGGGTTGCGAAGCTACCCGGCATTCCCGCTTGACCCGTCAGGTAGCCGCTGCGCAGCAACCTGACCTACAGAACAATCTTTTAATTCGAGCCGACCACCGATGCGTAGCGTTCTCTTCGTCAGTAGCGAAGTTCATCCGTTAATGAAAACCGGCGGCCTGGGCGATGTGTCGGGCAGTTTGCCGGTGGCGTTAAATCAGCTCGGCGCCGATGTGCGCGTATTGATGCCCGCCTATCGCGACGCGCGCGCGCGCGCCGGGACGCTGCAACCAGTAGCGACCTTGCGCCTCAGCGGCGCAACTGAACCGGTGACGCTGCTCGAAGGCACCCTGCCCGGATCAAATGTCAAACTCTGGCTACTTGACTGCCCCGCCTTGTACGACCGGCCGGGCAATCCATACTTGACGCCCGACGGGCAAAGCTGGCCCGACAGCGCGCAACGTTTCGCTTTGCTGTGCCGTGCGGCAGTCGAAATCGCAACCGGCCGCGCGAATCTGGACTGGCAACCGCAGATCGTGCATTGCCATGATTGGCAAACCGGCTTGATCCCGGCGCTGCTGTCGCGCGAGGCGCACGCTCCCGCCACGGTATTCACGATCCACAACCTCGCGTATCAGGGTGTGTTTCCGGCGGAAACTTTTGCGGCGCTGGCACTTCCGCACGTCTTGTGGGGGCCCGAGGCATTGGAGTTTCACAATCAACTTTGCTTTATAAAAGGCGGACTGGTGTTCGCGGACATCATCACCACCGTCAGCGCCAACTACGCGCGCGAAATCCAGACCGCAGAATTCGGCTGCGGCCTGGACGGCCTGTTGCGCCATCGCAGCGCCACCTTGCGCGGCATCATCAACGGCATCGACGAAAAAGAATGGGACCCGGCCCACGACCCGGCACTGGCCGCGCCGTTCAGTACCGCCAGTCTCGACGGCAAGGCCGTGAACAAGCGCGCCTTGCAGCGCGAGTTCGGCTTGCCGTTGCGCGAAGATATCCCGCTGATCGGCATGGTCGGCAGACTCGCACATCAAAAAGGTATCGACCTGGTACTCGATGCGCTGCCGCAACTGGTTACGCAGCCGCTGCAACTAGTGTTGCTGGGCAGCGGCGAAGCGCAGTACGGAAGCCAGTTACAGAATTGGGCGCGCCGTCTACCACAACACATCGCCGTGCACATCGGCTACGATGAAGCGCTCGCCCACCGCATTGAAGCCGGTGCGGACATGTTCCTGATGCCGTCGCGCTTTGAACCCTGCGGACTCAACCAGCTCTACAGCCTGCGCTACGGCGCCGTGCCCATCGTGCGACGCACCGGCGGCCTGGTCGATACCGTCGTGGATACCCACGCGGCGTCGCTTGCGACACGCACCGCTACCGGTTTCATGATCGAACGCGAAGACGCAGGCGCCGTGACCGAAGCCGTCACGCGCGCGTTGCAATACTACCGCGACCGCCCTGCTTGGCGACAAATCGCCACCACCGGCATGCGCCAGGATCACAGCTGGCCAAGCAGTGCCCGAAGTTATCTGGGCGTTTATACGGAAGCACTGCAACCTGGCTAATTACAATGGGGGAATTGCGTTCTCGTAACTCCTCATGACGCACCCGGCGCCTGCACATGGGGAGTACGCCTGAATAAATTCAACACGCGCCCGATGCCGTCGTCGACGTACTGAAGATCACCGGGATCACCAGCAAGCTCAGAAAGGTCGAGGTGATCAAGCCGCCGATGACGACGATTGCCATCGGCGCGCGGAAGCTCGGGTCGGTGCCCCAACCCAGCGCGATGGGCAGCATGCCTGCGCCCATCGCTACGGTGGTCATCACGATGGGTCGCGCGCGTTTGTGGCAGGCGTCGCGCATTGCATCCCAGCGATCCAGGCCTTTGCGGCGCCCGAGGATGACGTAGTCAATCAGCAGGATGGAATTTTTGGTGGCGATTCCCATCAGCATGATGAGGCCGATCATCGACGGCATCGACAGCGCGGTGTGGGTGATAAACAACGCGAGGAAGGCGCCGGGAATCGACAATACCAACGCGGCGAGGATGGTGACCGGCTGCACGAAGTCTTTGAACAGCAACACCAGCACGATGTAGATGCACAGCACGCCGGTCAGCATCGCTAGGCTGAAGCCCGCGAATAATTCACTCATCGCCTCGGCGTCGCCTACGGTGGTTTGAGTCACGCCCGGCGGCAGGTTGCTCAAGCTCGGTAAGGCCAAGGCGGTTTGTTCCACCAAGCCCAGCGGCTGCCCGTTGAGTTCGATCTCGAAATTGATGTTGCGCAGACGGTCGTAGCGGCTGATCTCGGCCGGGCCACTCTCGATGCTGAACGCAGCCACGCTGCTCAACATGACCGGGCCGTGCGTGCCGGGCACCGTGAGCCGCCCCAGCAGCTCGAGATCTTCGCGCGCCGCGAGCGGCAATTTGACGACAATCGGCACCTGCCGTTGCGACAGATTCAATTTCGCCAAACCCTGGTCGTAATCACCGGCGGTGGCCATGCGCACGGTGTCCGCAATCGCCGCCGAAGTTACGCCCAGATCAGCGGCACGCGCGAAGTCGGGGCGCACGGTAATTTCGGGGCGCACCAGACT
>JANOOV010000132.1:0-3594 GCA_031421535.1 Gammaproteobacteria bacterium | reverse complement strand
CCGTTCTTTAACGACAACGGTGCTTCTTGATTGGCTACTAGTAAAAGCCGGTACGATCTCCCGAGATAAAGAAAGCCCTCGCCGTTGCGATACTCCCGCAGCACGCGCGTGGCGTTTAGGTCACGCCATTCCGCTAGGTTTTTGTAAATCCAGTAACGCTTGGCTTCGACCATGTCCTCAATGCGCTCGTCTGGAATCGAATCCGGCGCACGCACCAGTACGCGCCCATCGCGCTCGATCACAATGTCCGCCGTCGCGCGTTGGCTACGGATTATCTCGTACGAAATATCCTTGTGGGTTTTCGCGCTCATCGTGTCAGTTCCTTATCGCGTTTCTCGGCGAGCTTGACTATTTCTACCGCGATACGTTCGTGCTTCGCCATGAGCTGCGGGATGGTGGTCAGCAAGATGTGTGTATCAATATTCCCGCGCAATTTCTTCACTTCGATGGGCTTCTTCCAGAAATCGATGATGTCGATGGTGTCTTGCAACATCGTTACGATGCTCGCCATCAAGTCGCGCAAACTTTTTTTGTATTGATCAGGCACCTTGCCGCCGTCGAACGCCAGTTGCACCACATAGTCGTAAAACGTGGTCGCTTCTTTCGACAAACCGTCAATGGTATCGGTGCGGCCTGCCATTGCTTCGGTTCGAATTTGTTCGTAGCCTGCGGCCAAAACTTCCCAACTGTCTTTGTGGTCCTGAATCAGTTGTTCCAGCTTCTCGCTGAGTCGTTTGTAGAACGCCGGGTCTTCATCGAAATGCACCGTGCAGTGCTTGCGGATCGCGTGCTCCATTTCGCTCGCCTTCGCTTCGGGATCGCCCTGTGAATGCTTCTGCACGTTGGCGATGAATTCATCCGACAACAATTCAATCGGCGGAATTTTCGGATTGATGCCCAAGTCGATCAGGTGCTCGTTAATCAGCGCCTTCACCTTCGCGCCTGCGTCTGCGATGTCGAGCGAGTCGTCCTTGTAACGCTCCTTCACCATGCGCAGTAGATAGCCGAAGCGCCGTGCTGGACCGCGATACGGATGGCCCGCGCTGTTGGGCAGAATGAGATTCAAACTCTGCAAAAACTTTTTCAGATACACCTCAAAATCCGCACGGAGCTTGATGTCTTTCATCGCACCGACCGCAGCGTGCACCACTCCAACCTCGGCCTGGGGCGATCCAAGCTGGTCGGTCACGAAGACTTCGATCTCGACAATTTTGGCCGCGCGAAAATGTTGCAGCAAGCGCTGATAGCGCTCCTCCAAAATCGGCAACTCACTGGTCAGATTTTTCAATCCTTGCTCGAGGTCCGCCGCGTCTTCTTGCGCATAAATTGAAAGCGCCTGCGTCAGATGATTGGCTAGCCCGATGTAGTCGACGATAAAGCCGCGATGCTTGTTGTTCGCCACCCGGTTCACGCGCGCGATGGCCTGCAACAGATTGTGCTCACGCAAGCGCTTGTCGATATACATCACTTGCTCCACCGGCGCGTCGAAGCCGGTGAGCAACATGTCGCACACAATCAGAAACGCAACACCGGTCAGGTCCTTGTCCGGGTCGTCAAAGTCGAATGGTTTGCAGAAATTTTCCACCGCGTTCCAACGCTTCGCTTCCTTGCGCGCCTCGGTGATGACGGCGGATTCGTTCGTTGCGTCCGACGACACCACCACGACAGCTTTCAAAAAGGCGATGCGGCGCATTAAATCCAAATCGGGTTTTGGTTTGACCTTCTCTTTGTCCAGCCGCTCGGTGAGTGCGACGCGGATGGCCTTTTGATAACGAACCGCCGCGAGCTTGGAGTGGCACACCACCTGCGCCTTGAATCCGTCAGGCAAGATGTTGTCGATGTAGTGATTCACCAGATCGCGCGCGATGGCCGCGATGCGTTGCTCCGCTTCGAGGATGTCGCCGCTTGCGCCGTACTTCTTCTTGATCGCAGAGATTTCCTCATCGCTGCGCGTGCGAAATAAATCTTCGAACTTGGTATCGAAGCCGTGTTTATCTTTGATCGCGGTATCCGCTGTGCGCCCTTCGTAAAGTATTTGCAGCGTCGCGCCGTCATGCACCGCGTCCATCAGCTTATAGGTGTCGATGTATTCGCCGAAGCGTTTCACGGTGCGCTTGCTGCCGTGTTGTTCGGTGATAAGCGGTGTGCCGGTAAAGGCGATGCGCGTCGCGTTCGGAAATGCTTCAAACAGATTTTCAGCAAGATCGGAACCCTGCGTTCGATGCGCCTCGTCGATCATCAGCAAAATGCGCTCGGAGGGATTCACCACGCCAAAGGTCTTACCCGAAGGCGGCGCGTTATACGTGACCAGCGCTTCCGCCACCATCAACGGCAACGTGTCATTGCGTTCCATGAATTTGTGCACCATCACCATGTTCACATCGGAGGTGCCGGTGCGCAGATGCTCGCGTAATTGCGCGGTGCTCTCAATCACGTTCACCTTGCCGCCGATGAGCTTGGCGGTCGCGGCAAGCTGATCTTCCAAATCGATGCGGTCGTTGACCAGCAGTATTTTAAAATCTGTCAAGTCATGCGACGCCCGCAACATGCGCGCGACGAACACCATGGTCAGCGATTTACCTGAACCTTGCGTATGCCATACCACGCCGGAACGTTGCTCTGGCGTTTTGCCGCTGCGCAGCCGTTGCACGATGCGATGCGCCGCGCGGTATTGCTGATAACGGCAAACCACTTTCACGCGCTTGCCGGAATCGGTATCCATGAACACCGTGCAGGTGCGCAACACATCGAGCAAGGTTGCGGGCGCAAGCAAGCCGTGAATCATTTCTTCCTGGGATCGCCGAGTTGCACTCGGCTGTTTTTTTAATGCCGAGTGCAAATCGACGATCCCAGACTTCCACGCATAAAAATGCTCATGACCTGAAGTGATCGTCCCGAATTCCGCCGTCTCACCACAGGTGCGAATCAGCAACACGTTGGTATGAAACAAACGCGGCTCGCCTTCGCGCAAACCGGCTGCACGAGTTTCGGCGCGCCCGTCGCGATAACGCAGCAATTGCTCGAAGGCGGCGTGCATCGGATTCGCCGTGGTCGCGTCGCCGATCTTGGCTTCCACCACCACCAGCGGAATACCGTTCACGAACAGCACGATGTCCGGGATGATGCACTGCTTCACACAGCCCGGCGTATCGATGCGGAACTGGTTTATGGCATGAAACACATTGCGCTCGGGATGCGCGAAGTCGATCAACCGCACCACCGGGTCCGGTTCACCGGTGAGTTCGTTCACATCGACTTGCGCCTTGAGGTACAACGCCTGCACCGCTTCGTTGGCTTCAAGCAACGTGCGATTCGGCTGGCGCAAAATCTGATCGCGCAAATCATCGAGCTGGCGCTCGGTGAGCCACGGCTTGTCGGCGGCGGTGCGATTGATCGCGCGCACCGCATTCCGAAACACCTCGGGCAACAACCACTCGCGGAAACTCCTGCGCAGGCTCGACGCCGGATCGGAAGGGATGAACCCTTGCCCTTGGTCGACAACCTTCCAGCCCAGCGCGGCGAGCTGGTCGAGGAATGGCTTTTCGACGTGGAGGTATTCGCTCACGGCATTCCCCCGGTATCCTTTACGAATTG
>JANOOV010000131.1:0-2374 GCA_031421535.1 Gammaproteobacteria bacterium | reverse complement strand
GACGGCATTCAACAATGTGTTGCAGTTGTTGCCGATGGTGGCGCAGGTGTTGGCAAAATAATTAGGGCCCAGGCCAAATTCCTGTTCGATTTGATCCAGCGACGGATTGAACGGCAACACCCAGGTGCCGCCAGTGGCCGGAGTCGTGCGCCCGCTGCGATATTCCGACGCGGTGACGATCTTGTTGATGTAATCCCAATCCTTGTCGGCCTGGAAGAAATAGGTATCGCTCTTGTCGAAAAGGTAATTGCCCAGATGGTTGGTCGAGTTTAGTTCCAGGCCAACACCAACGTTAATCAGTCGCCCGATTGCGGCACCCTTGCCCAGACGATCCGACACGGTGTACATCTTCAGTTGCGGCAATTCACTCACGCCGGTGATTGGCAAGAACTGGCGCTTCATGTCCATGAGCCCGCGCGCGACGTACACGGTTTGCAGCGGATTGGCTTTAAGGTCGTTCGTGACCTGAATGCGAAAGCCTTCCGCCCACTCGTTGCCCGCGTCGAAACGCAGGAACATGTCGGCCATTTTTTGCTTGTCGTCGAATCGGAAATCCATGCGCATGGCGATGGGGTCTTTTGGCTTGTGCTTGCTGCCGTTGATCAGCAATGCATCCACCACCATGCGGCCGGTGACGACGCCTGCCGTGCTTTTATTCCAGGACACGAACAGCCCCGGCACACTGCTGGCAATCGGTGGGGCGCTGCGCGAAAAGTCGTAGTACAGGCGAACCACGGTCTGCGTCGCCGACGCGTCGCTGACACTATAATGGGTAGGATCGTCGTGGACGTAGCTGGCGGCATCGCGGTTGTTTTCGGTTTGGCGGATCACGCCGTCGTGCGGCACGGTCACGGCCACGTCGATGAACAAATCGGTCAGGCAGGTCCACGCCGAGATGGTCGATACCATGAAGCGTGTCATGCGGTAGCCATTTTTAAACGGATCGTCGTCGTCGCCGACACCCATGAAGCCGCAGGGCTGACTGCTGCTGGCCGCTGCGGCGAGGGTGAGCGCCGCCGGGGTCGTTGCGCGTCCGCCGGTCAGGCTGTCGGGAAGGTTGAGGCTCAGCTCAAGGGCTTCGCCGTAGGTTTTGGGCTCGTCCTCTTTCTGGGCACAGCCGTTTAGCATGAACGCGCCGCACAGTGCAGTCGCCAGCAGCAACGGAGTTTTTGGGATGGGGTTTGAAATTGTCAACATGGTGCTCTCCTGCGTGGGGGGGTTACTGGGTCCCGCCGATGCGACGGGGTGTGAGAGTAGAGGGACGGCACATTGGTCCAAAGTTGAAGGAGCGGCAGCAAGAATGATCGTGATGCGCTCGACACTTCGCAGTTTCAAATGCAACGCGGGTTCGCGTCTCTTATGGAATATCCCTTAATAAGCAGAGACACCGTCATGCTTCAACTATGGTTAGTGCTTGCTGTTCTGCTACCGATGACGGCGCTCGGCGCGGAAGCGTTCGTGCCGCCCGACGACCCCACCCAATCCGCCACCTACTGGCGCGCACACACGGTTGCGCCCGACACCGACCCGCAAGCCGCGTGGGCGCACGGCGTGTTCCGCACGGTATTGCGCTCGTGGGACAACTCGCGCGTCGCGCCGCAATTGTTTGTGGTACGCGCGACCACCGGGCCGTGGGCGGCATCGCTGGCCGACGGCAGCATTTTGCTAAGCCAGGCCGCACTGGCCACCTGCGCACAGTTCGGCGCGGCAAAAGCCGACCATCTGTTGGCGTTTGTGTTAGCTCATGAACTGGCACATCAGCGCGCCGATGATTTATGGCATCGCAAATTCTTCCTGCTCGCCGGGACTCAGGCACCTGCGGTACAGCGGCAATTGCGCCAAGGCCTGAACCCGGATGCCGAATCACTTGCCGACCTGGAGCGGCGCGAAGCACAGGCCGATCACGACGGTCTGGTCACGATGGCGACGGTCGGCTACGACCCGTTTTTAATTGTCGATAAGCGCGACTTTTTCAGCGCCTGGGTGGAAAACATCTGGAACACGCGTTGCGACGCCGATAGCCAAGCGGCTGATGCGTGCACCCAAGCACGCGCCCGCGCGTTGCGCGCGCAAACCCAACTGAGCACCATCGCCGCGCAAGCCACGCTGTTCGAGCTGGGCGTACAAAAATACATCGCGGGCCATTACGAAAGCGCGCAGCGCTTTTTTGTCGCGTTCGGCCGCGATTACCCCAGCCGCGCGGTGCACACGGCGATTGCGCTCACCGACCTGGCGCGTGCCATTGAAATTAAAAACAAACTCATCGACGCCGGCGCGCTGCCGGGCCCGCGCTGGTGGTATCCGCTGGTGCTGGATGCGGAACCGGCCGCCACCGCATTGCCCGGCACGATCACCGCGAAGCGCGGCCTGGACC
>JANOOV010000130.1:0-2418 GCA_031421535.1 Gammaproteobacteria bacterium | reverse complement strand
CCGCCCACGCTCTATCATCCTGAGGGCTGCGCGCAATGTAATTTTCATGGCTATCACGGCCGCACCGGTATTTATGAATTAGTCGAGATCGACGACCCGCTGCGCGGCATGATCCACGACGGCTCGGGTGAACACGAACTGGAAGCGCATGCCCGCAAGTTCAGCCCCAGCATCGCCGCCGACGGCGTACGTCTGGTGCTAGAAGGCAAGACCGCGCTGGAAGAAGTAATGCGTGTAATTCGCGAAGGGTAGCGCTGTAAATCTGTAGGTCAGGGTTGCCGCGCAGCGGCTACCTGACATCCATCGTCAGCAATTCAATCCAATGTTGCACCGACACGCGCGCCTGTGTTGACAGATGCAACTGACAGCCGATGTTGGCGGTGACGATAACAGTCGGTGCGCCGCTTTCCAGGGCGCTGAGTTTGTCGGCCAACAAGCGTTGCGACAATTCCGCCTGCAAGATTGAGTAGGTTCCCGCCGATCCGCAGCACAAATGGGCGTCGGGGATCGGCGTCAATATAAACCCCAGCCGCTGTAAAATTGCTTCAACTTTTCCCGTGAGTCGCTGCCCATGTTGCAATGTGCACGGCGCGTGAAACGCGATGCGTGCAGTCGCGGGTTGCATGAATTTCGATAAATCTTCTACCGCCAGCACTTCGCTGACGTCGCGCGCCAGTGCGCTCACACGTGCCGCTTTGGAGCCATAAGCCGGGTCGTCGCGCAGGTAATCGGCGTAATCTTTTATGACGACGCCGCAACCGGAGGCGGTAGTGACGATGGCTTCAGCGCCCGCCTCAATGTGCGGCCACCACGCATCGATGTTGCGTTTCATGAACTCCAGCGCTTCGTCGTGCGCTTGCAGGTGTGCGCTGAGGGCGCCACAACATCCCGCCGACGGTGCGCGCAGCAAGCTGATGCCTAATATGTCAAGCACGCGCGCGGTGCTGGCGTTGACCTGCGGTGTGGCGTCGCGTTGCACGCAGCCTTCGAGTACCAGCATGCGGCGCGGGTGAATGCGCGTCGGCCACACCGGGGTGGGTTCTTGACGCGGAATTTTGCGTGCGAGCCCCGACGGCAGCAGGGGACGCAGGCCACGCGCCAGCAGTAGCAGTCCCGCAAAGCGTCGCGGGTAGGGCAGTAACATGCGCAGCAACCGACGCAGCATGCGTTGTGCTAACGGACGCGGCACCTGCCGTTCAACCAGGTCTTTACCGATTTCCGCCAGCCGCGCGTAGCGCACCCCTGAGGGGCAGGTGGTCTCGCACGCGCGGCAGGTCAGGCAGCGGTCGAGATGCAATTGCGTGCGCGCCGTGACCGGTTGGCCTTCCAGCATTTGTTTGATCAGATAAATGCGCCCGCGCGGGCCGTCCAGTTCATCGCCCAGCAATTGGTAGGTGGGGCAGGTGGCATTGCAAAATCCGCAATGCACGCAACTGCGTAGAATCGCATCGGCCTCGCGGCCCTGCGGTGTGTTACGGATGGATTCGAGCAGCGACGTTTGCATGTTTAGAATTCCGCGTACATGCGGCCGGGGTTAAAGATTCCGTGGGGGTCAAACGCGGCTTTCAGGTTGCGATGCAGTTGCGCCAGCGGCGCGGCGAGCGGATGAAATACCTGGTTGCGCTGCTCGCTACGAAACAACGTCGCGTGCCCACCGCTGTGCTGAACCGCCGCGCGGATTTTTTCCTGCGGCTCATCGGAATACAACCAGCGCAGCGCGCCGTTCCACTCGATGAAAAATTTTCCGGCTAGCGCCAACGGCGGCCAGGCCGGAGGAAGCGCCAGCCGCCACAGAGGGCGCGGGTCGTGAAAAAATTCATGCGTGTGTTCACGCACCGAAAACCAGTGATCCTCGCGCGTTTCGATCTCACCGCCGAGTTTCAAGCGCGCCGCACGCAACGCGGTTTCAGTGCCTTCCAGCCGCGTGAACAGCGCGGCACCGTCGAACGCGGTCGCGCTGATGGGGAGCGGTTTGCCTGCCCAGGTATTCATGCGATCAATCGCATCGGCAGCGGAGCTTTCGTGGCGTACGGTGAGCGTGGCCGCCGCGCGCGGTAACACCTTGAGCGTGACATTTAAAAGTACGCCCAGCGTGCCCAACGCGCCCGTCATCAGGCGCGATATGTCATAACCCGCGACGTTTTTCATCACTGAGCCACCGAAGCGCAAGGCCTCGCCACGGCCATTGATGATTTCCACACCCAGCACAAAGTCGCGGGCGGCGCCCGCGTAGGGTCGGCGCGGCCCGGACAAATTACACGCGATAGTGCCGCCCAGCGTCGCGTGCGCACCGTAATGCGGCGGTTCAAAGGCGAGCATTTGTCCGTGGTGCGCGAGCGCGGTTTTCATCTCTGACAAGCGTGTGCCCGCGCGCGCGGTGATGACCAGTTCCTGCGGTTCGTAATTGACGATGCCGCA
>JANOOV010000129.1:0-3879 GCA_031421535.1 Gammaproteobacteria bacterium | reverse complement strand
AGCGTCTGGCCGACATCGAGCATCAGGCTGTGGCGGTCGAGAAATTCGCGCGGCGCAAGGCGCGTCATCAGTGTGGTGACCGGAACGATCAACACACCGCGCTGCATTTGCGGCAGTTGGTAGAGCGCGGCGAGGCGCTCGGAAATAATGTCTTGATGCGGCGAGAATGCGTCGTAAGGCAGCGTTTCCCAATCGGGGAAACTCAGCACCGGTATGTCGGAATGTTTGCCTAGGTAGAAGCGCAGTTCATAGTCCAGGCGATTGGCGGTGAGTGTATCCGCAGTGACAACCACGAGCGGCCCGTTCTGAGCACGCGCAGTGTTGGCGAGAATCAAACCATAACTGCTGCCGTACAGCCGACCCCAGTGCGTGACGTCACCGGGTTTGGGACTGTACTGCGGTTGCAGCGGACTACGTTCGGTGGTGTCGGTCATCGGCCTGCGTAAAACCATCAAGATCAGCGGGCCGGTATTCTAATCCGTTTTGCCTCGCCATTCCGATGCAATGGATTCAAAGCACGGCACATCTCCTTGTTGATAATGATTCTCATTTGCAATAAGATGTGCAGCAGTAATCCGGCAAATTCATATCATTCACGATCACTTGACTAGTAGAAGGAAAAATCCATGAAAGCATCTGTCTCTTGGGCCTCGGGAGTTATTTTCGTTGTCATCGCCTGCGTCGGTATTACCTTTACCCCGCCGTTACAAGCGGCTGAAATCGTGGTCTATAGTGCGCGTAACGAACAGTTAATCAAGCCGCTGTTCGACGCCTACACCCAGGAGACCGGGGTCGAGATCAAATACATCACCGACAAAGAAGGTCCGCTGATGCAGCGCCTCAAGGCTGAGGGTGCGGGCACGCCGGCGGATATCTTGTTGACCGTCGATGCCGGGAATTTGTGGCAGGCGCGGCAGATGCAGTTACTGAAGCCGGTGACGTCGCCGGTGCTTGAGGCCAACATACCGGCCCATCTGCGTGACGCCGACAACTATTGGTTTGGTCTTTCGGTGCGCGCCCGCACCCTCGTTTACAACACGCAGCGCGTCAAACCGGAACAGCTCAGCACTTACGAAGACCTGGCCGACGCGAAATGGAAAAAACGGCTGTGCTTACGCACGTCGAAAAAAGTCTACAACCAATCACTGGTCGCGATGCTGATCGCCGAACACGGTGAACAAAAAACCGAAGCACTGGTGCGCGGCTGGGTTGCTAATCTCGCCACCGACGTGTTCCCCGATGACGCGAAGATGATGGAAGCCATCGCAGCGGGGCAATGCGATGTCGGCATCGCCAACACTTATTACTATGGTCGCCTGATGGAAAAGAAGGCCGATCTGCCCCTGAAGTTGTTTTGGCCAAATCAAGCGGGGAATGGCGTACACGTTAATGTTTCTGGCGCCGGATTGACCGCGCACGCCAAGCACGCGGCCGCCGCAATCAAGTTTCTGGAATGGCTGTCCACGCCCAAGGCGCAAAACCTGTTTGCCGATGTGAATCTGGAATATCCGGTGAATCCCGCTGTCAAGCCCGACGCCGTTGTAGCCGCGTGGGGAGCATTCAAACAGAACCCCGTCAACGTCGCCAAGGCCGGTGAACTGCAGGCGGCTGCTGTGAAACTAATGGACCGCGCAGGTTACAAGTAATAATCCTAAAAACCTCAGTTGACCGCTACAAGGCGTAAGCAAGTGCATGGTGTTATTGAGGATCATGGCCAAATGACGCTTCACTCTGAAGGTGAGCCCCGCTACGACCTACGGAGCACGCCCCGTTGTGCACATGGCTGCGTTGCAACTCGTCGGAATAGCTCGCTATTCCTCGCTCGCTGCGCCTTGCCCTGCACCCAACAGGTCGCACTCCGCAGGCCGTCCAATTGAGGTTTCTAGGATAATGGCAAATTCACCCGCGAGCGTTAACGCAGCTCGCCCATCTTCGTTCGCCTGGTCAAATTTTTCCGCGCGCGGTTGGGCGCTGGCGGCAGCGTCGATTGCACTGCTGGTGTTGATTCCGGTGTGTGTGGTGTTGTCGTCGTTGTGGACGCCTGCGCCCGAAATCTGGTCGCATCTGGCGGAAAACGTGTTACCCGAGTTACTGCTTAACACGTTCTGGTTGGTGCTCGGTGTTGGCATTGGCGTGTTGGTGCTGGGCGTCAGTCTCGCCTGGCTGACCGCCATGTGCGAGTTTCCGGGGCGCCGGTTGTTTGCATGGGCGCTGATGTTGCCGATGGCGATTCCAGCCTATGTGCTGGGCTTTGTATTTATCGGGCTGTTCGATTTCACCGGGCCGGTGCAAACTGCGCTGCGTGTTTGGTTTGGCGAATTCGCATTCCCGGCGATCCGCTCGCGCGGCGGGGTTATTCTGGTGATGACCTTGACACTTTATCCCTATGTTTATCTCATCGCGCGCAATGCGTTTCTCACCCAGGGCAAGCGCACGCTGGAAGTCGCGCAGTCGCTGGGCCTGTCGCGGCGCGCCGCGTTCTTTCGCCTTGCGTTGCCGATGGCGCGGCCGTGGATCGCAGGCGGCGTGATGCTGGCGATTATGGAAACGCTGGCTGATTTCGGCACCGTCGCAGTCTTCAATTACGACACCTTCACCACCGGCATCTACAAGGCGTGGTACGCGTTGTTCTCGTTACCGGCGGCATCGCAGCTGGCGTCGTTGCTGGTCACGCTGGTGTTCGCATTGATCTTGATCGAGCAATACACCCGCTCGCGCAAACGCTACACCTCCACCGGTCGCCAAACCAGCGCGCGTGATCGCATTGTGTTGCACGGCGCCGCCCGCTGGCACGCGTTTCTGTACTGCGCGCTGATCGTTGTTATCGCATTTGTAATTCCGTTGTTGCAACTTGTTGACTGGGCGCTCGATGTTTACAAGGACGATCTCGACACGCGTTATTTTGAGTTCCTGCTGCACTCGATTCTGCTCGGCGCCATCGCTGCCGTCATTACGGCGGTGGTTGCGTTAACGCTGTCGTATGCTGCGCGCCACAGTCGCAGTGGCCGCACGCACTGGCTCACACGCATCGCGACGCTGGGTTACGCACTGCCGGGGCCGGTGCTTGCGGTGGGAACCTACATCCCGATTGCGTGGCTGGATAACCATTTGGCGAGCTGGATGCGCGAGGCGTTCGGTGTTGACATTGGCCCGGTGTTGCAGGGCACGCTGCTGACCATGCTGGTGGCGTATACGGTGCGCTTTCTTGCCGTGGGTTTTAATCCCATCGACGGCAACATGCAGCGCATCACGCGCTCGGTCGATGACGCGGCGCGCAGCATGGGCGTGGCGGGAATCAACATGCTGCGGCGCGTCCACATTCCGATCCTGCGCAGCGGGCTCATCACCGGCATGCTGCTGGTGTTCGTCGATGTCATGAAGGAAATGCCGATCACGCTGATGACGCGCCCCTTCGGCTGGGACACGCTGGCCATTCAAATTTTCGAGATGACGTCGGAAGGTCAGTGGGAACGCGCCGCTTTGCCCGCTGTCGCGCTGGTCATTGTCGGATTGGCACCCATCGCTTTGTTAATGCGCTATACGGATCACGCATGAATACCAAGCTGCTTGAAATCGATCACGTCAGCCATCGCTACGGCGAAAATGTCGTGGTGCGCGACATCAGCTTCACGCTCGAACGTGGCAGCATCGGCTGCCTGCTGGGCCCCAGCGGCTGCGGCAAAACCACCTTGTTGCGCGGCATCGCCGGTTTCGAGCCGGTCAGCGCCGGTGAGATTCGCATCAACGGCGTCACCGTCAGCACGCCGACCGACATGTGCACACCGGAGCAGCGCCGTATCGGCATGGTGTTTCAGGACTACGCGTTGTTTCCGCACCTGACCTGCGCGCGCAACATCGGCTTCGGTTTGCATCACCTTA
>JANOOV010000128.1:0-1592 GCA_031421535.1 Gammaproteobacteria bacterium | reverse complement strand
AGGGCACTGGATTCGCGGGCAAGATTGGTGGTGTGTATCGACCTAACCAACAGCTGGCGATTGGCGTGACGTATCACACCAAGACGAGCTTGAGCGATCTATCAACCAGTAACGCTAAAGTCACCATGAACGCCAATGTGGATAGTGGAATGGCAGCGGGTGGACCGGCCAGCGGAGTGTATGTTGCAAGGACGATTGCGGTCACAGGAAAAATCAAGGTCATCGATTTTGAGTGGCCCGCTTTCTTTGGCGTCGGCGCTGCGTTTCAAGCCAATGATCAGTTAATGATTGTCGCGGATATTAAGCGCATTCAGTGGGCCGACGTGATGAAGAATTTCCATATGGAGTTCACAGCCGACGCCCCGACGGCGCAGGCGGGACTTGCCCAAGGCTTTGGCGGCACCGTTCTTGACGCGACGCTGTTTCAGAAGTGGGATGACCAAACGGTTATCGCATTGGGTGGCGCTTATAAAGTTGACCCCGATTGGACGGTGCGTCTCGGTTATAACCGCGCCTCCAATCCGATTCCGGAGAAATACCTCAACGCCCTGTTCCCCGCGATTCAGGAGACACACGTTACGGCGGGTGTCGGTTACGTCGTCAGCAAGGAGTCTTCGGTTGATTTCGCGCTGAGCAAGGGACTGGAAACCAGCGCAACCAATCCCGGGAATAATGTGAAGTCAACCATGGCGCAATTGAACTGGCAATTCATGTACTCCTACCGTTACTAACCTTGAGATTTTGTTGTGAAGTAGCAAGGGGCCGCGCGGCCCCTTTCTTTATATTGCGCGCGACCCGCGCCCTCGTTTAGGCTTGCGGCCGGATTCGTTGTCGATAAGGATGGGCGAGGAAATAATGCTGATTCTGCGTGGTCCTGCGGCGCTGTCCGCCTTCCGTATCGAAAAATTACTCGGGCTCGCGCAGCGGGCTTGCCCCGGCGTCGTGAGCTTGCGCGCCGTGCAGATGTATTTCGTCGCGCTGGAAAGCACGCTGGCAGACGACGAACAGCGTCGTCTCGAACAATTGCTGGCGTCTGCTGGGAATACGCCCGGCGGCGATGCACATGAACAGCTGCTATTGGTGGTGCCGCGTGTTGGCACCATCTCGTCGTGGTCGAGCAAGGCCACCGATATCGCGCATAACTGTGGCTTGGCCGGTGTGCGGCGCATCGAGCGCGGTGTTGCGTATTATTTTCTAACCGCAGATCGGGCGCCGTTGACCGACGCGCACCATCAGGCACTGAGCGCGCTGCTGCATGACCGCATGCTGGAGTCGGTGCTTGCGTCGCTCGACGACGCCGAAGGTTTGTTTAGCACGGCAGCACCGCGCCCGTTGACGCGCATCGACATATTAACGGGTGGGCGTGCAGCGCTGGAACGCGCCAATCTTGAAATGGGTCTGGCCTTGTCGGCCGATGAAATTGATTACCTGCTGGAAAATTTCCTGCTGCTCGAACGCAATCCCAGCGACGTCGAGCTGATGATGTTCGCGCAGGCCAACTCGGAACATTGCCGTCATAAAATCTTCAATGCCGACTGGGTGATCGACGGCAAGCCGCAACAACACTCGCTGTTTGCGATGATCAAGAACAC
>JANOOV010000127.1:0-7135 GCA_031421535.1 Gammaproteobacteria bacterium | reverse complement strand
AGCTCATCGTCATTCTCGGTAATAGTCTGATCGAAGTTGAGTAACACGTTTCCTGGTGGGCCCGACATAGAAAGGATACTTACGCTCGCACCTAGCGTGACCTCAGGTTGGTACGTAAATTTGAGATGCAGCTGTTTGTCGTCGCCGACGTAACCCGACTTTACGGCGAATTCAGTGAGGGTCTTGTCATTTGTAAGAATGAGTTTTCCATCGACGGTTGTGCCATCTTGTTTGAGAGTCAAGATGGCTTTGGTTAGTTCGTACCTGTATGCCTCCTGGTAATTTGATTTGCGGCCCGACATCGCGCCGTAAAGCATAGCTGCTAGGTCTAGCGAGTCAGAAGGATCAACCTCCGTCCCCTTCTCCGAAATGTAATAGACTTTCTGCGTTTTAATAAGATTTACGTAATCGCCGCTGTAGTTCTCACCACCGCATCCGACAACAAGAAGCCCGGGTAAAAGGAATGTTATCGTCTTCCTCAAATTCATGTTGTTTTCCCTCTATCTAAAACTTATACCCACGATGCACCGCCACCACACCTGCCGTCATGTTGAAATATTCAACACGCTCGAAACCCGCCGTCTGTAGCATCTGCTTCAACGTTTCCTGATCCGGGTGCATGCGGATGGATTCGGCCAGGTATTGATAACTGGCGGCGTCGCCGGTAATTGCCTTGCCCAGCACCGGCAGCAGCTTAAACGAATAGGCGTCGTAGATCGGGCGCAGCGCGGCCAAGGTCGGTTTGGAAAATTCCAGTACCAGCAGGCGGCCACCCGGTTTCAGCACGCGGAACATCGAAGCCAGTGCGCGCTCTTTGTGGGTGACGTTGCGCAGGCCGAAGGCGATGGTGATGCAGTCGAAATGATTGTCGGGGAACGGCAGGCTTTCGGCGTCGGCCTGCACGAAGGTGACGTTGCCGACGATGCCGCGATCCACCAGGCGTGCACGTCCGACATCGAGCATCGACGCATTGATGTCGGACAGCACGACTTCGCCGTGCTCGCCGACCAGTGGCGCCATTAGCGCGGCCAAGTCGCCGGTGCCTCCCGCCAGGTCGAGCACGCGTTGCCCGGCGCGCAGGCCGGTCATCTCGACCGCGATGCGTTTCCAGATGCGGTGTAGTCCCAAGGACATCAGGTCGTTCATCAGGTCGTATTTGTTGGCGACCGAATGAAAAACTTCCGCGACTTTGCGTGCTTTGTCTTGAAGCGGCACTTGTTGGAAACCGAAGTGGGTGGTTTTGTCAGTCATGAACATTCACCGTGAAGTTGCGCGCACATCACACCTTACGTTTTTTCCCGGCCTTCTCTAACTGTTTGAGATATTCCTGCCACAGCTCGTCGTGGTGTTTGCCGAGGTTGTAGAGCGTTTCCCACGAGTAGATGCCGGTGTTGTGGCCATCGTCGAAATACAGACACACGGCGTAGGTGCCGACCGGTTCGATCTGCACGATGTTGACATTTTCTTTGCCCAGTTGCAGCACGCCTTCGCCCGGGCCGTGGCCGCGCACTTCGGCGGAAGGTGAGTACACGCGCAGGTATTCGCACGGCAGATTGAAATGGCTGCCGTCGTCGAAGGTGAGTTCGAGCACGCGCGATTTCTGGTGCAGGTTGATGTCGGTGGGGCGGGGGGCGGTGGATTCGGTCACGGATAGTCCTCTGTCAGTTATTTCGTAGCGGCGAATTTCGTGTAGTTAAGTTTATGTCGCATCATATATTTTGCCGCGTGACAAACAGCACCCCTTCCCCCTGCAAGGGGGAAGGCGAGGATGGGGGTGGCCAGTTACGCTACCTTCTAACCTTCCCCCTTGCAGGGGGAAGGGATGCTACATTTCTACGATTTCGCCCGGAAGGGCTCAGCAATCCTCACTACAATATGTACCTGCTCAAATCTTCATTCTTGGCCAGCGCACCAAGTTGTTCGTCAACATACGCCGCCGTGACTTCCAAAGCCTGGCCGCTGCGATCAGCTGCGTCGTAGGAAACACTTTCCAGCAAGCGTTCCATCACTGTGTGCAGGCGGCGCGCGCCGATGTTCTCGGTGGTTTCATTCACCTGCCACGCGATTTCGGCGAGGCGGCGGATGCCTTCCGGCGTGTAAGTCACTTGCATGCCTTCGGCGGCCAGCAGCGCCGCGTATTGTTTGGTGAGCGACGCGTCCGGCTCGGTGAGAATGCGCACGAAATCTTCGACGGTGAGCGATTGCAGCTCTACGCGGATCGGCAAGCGGCCCTGTAATTCCGGCACCAGATCGGACGGCTTGGCCATGTGAAACGCGCCGGAGCAAATGAACAGGATATGGTCGGTGCGCACGCTGCCGTATTTGGTCGAGACCGTGGTGCCTTCGACCAGGGGCAATAAGTCACGCTGCACCCCCTCGCGCGAAATGTCCGGGCCGCTGCCGCCGTATTCGGAACGGCGCGCGATCTTGTCGATCTCGTCGAGGAACACAATGCCGTTTTGCTCGACGTTTTCCAGCGCGCGCGACTTGATGTCGTCTTCGTTCACCAATTTGCCCGCTTCTTCGTCGGTGAGCAGGCGCAGCGCTTCGCCGACCGGCAGTTTGCGCGAGGTGGTGCGCGTGTTGCCGAGATTTTGAAACATGCTTTGCAACTGGCTGGTCATTTCTTCCATGCCGGGCGGCGCCATGATTTCCACGCCCATCTGCGGAGCGGTGACTTCCACTTCAATCTCGCGCTCGTTGATGGTGCCTTCGCGCAGCATTTTGCGGAATTTCTGCCGTGTGGAGGACGCCTCCGCACTCGATGGTTCGGCCGCCGGATTGAAACCCATCGTGGCGCTGCGCACCGGGCGCAGCAAAATGTCGAGCACGCGTTCTTCGGCAGCTTCTTCGGCGCGAAAGCGCACTTTTTTGGTTTCCTGCTCGCGCGTGAGCTTCACTGAAATGTCCATCAAATCGCGGATGATGGTGTCAACGTCGCGGCCAACGTAACCGACCTCGGTGAACTTGGTCGCCTCCACTTTGATGAACGGTGCGTGTGCGAGTTTGGCGAGGCGGCGCGCGATTTCGGTTTTGCCGACGCCGGTCGGCCCGATCATCAAAATGTTCTTGGGCGTGATTTCATTGCGCATGCTCTCGGCGACTTGTGAGCGCCGCCAGCGATTGCGCAATGCGATGGCGACCGCGCGCTTGGCAGCGGCCTGACCGATGATGAACTTGTCCAGCTCCTGAACGATTTCGCGCGGGGTCATGCTTGACATAACGTTCAACTTCTCCAAAACAAAACCACCTCTCCCTGCAAGGGGGAGGGCTGGGGTGGGGGTGAAATTAAGCAGCGTGCCACCATTGACCACCCCCATCCTAGCCTTCCCCCTTGCAGGGGGAAGGAACCATATCTAGGCAGCTGCTTCATTTATACCAATTCCTCGATGGTGAGGTTGTGATTGGTGTAAATGCAGATTTCGGCGGCGATGTGCAAGCCCTTCTCGACAATCGCGCGCGCATCGAGCTGGGTATTTTCCAGCAACGCATGCGCCGCCGCTTTGGCGTACGAACCACCCGAGCCGATGGCAATCAAACCGTGCTCGGGTTCGATCACATCGCCGTTGCCGGAGATGATCAGCGACACGGTTCGATCCGCCACCGCGAGCAAGGCTTCCAGACGGCGCAACATGCGGTCGGTACGCCAGTCTTTGGCCAGCTCGACCGCCGAGCGCGTGAGATTGCCGGAATGTTTTTCCAGCTTGGCTTCGAAGCGCTCGAACAAGGTGAACGCATCGGCGGTTGCACCGGCGAATCCGGCCAGCACCTTGTCATTGTAAAGACGGCGCACCTTGCGTGCGTTGGATTTCATGATGGTGTTGCCCAGCGACACCTGGCCGTCGCCGCCGATCACCACCTGGGTGTCGCGGCGCACGCACAAAATCGTTGTACCGTCGAACTGCTGCATGGCACTGTCCTTCGTTTGAAGGGCGATTGTACACTAGCATCCGGCAAACTATGCCGCACCGCGTGGGCTGCTTGCAGAACTAGAATCTCATTGGCATGGCAAGAATTGACAACGTCATTTTCCGTTGCGTCACTATCCCCGTAGTTGCAGTTCCGGCCGTTCAAGTTTGGTTCTGTCGGTCGTTCTTTGCGTACGCGTAGCGAAGTTGTTCGTACGAACAGGAAATTCGTGGTTCATTTTGAAACTAACTGACAAGAAAACTACACAGCGCGTTGCCGCACTGCCTCGAACAAACAGATGCCGGTGGCCACGGAAACGTTGAGGCTCTCCACCACACCGGCCATCGGGATATAGGCCAGAAAATCGCAGTGCTCTTTGGTCAGACGGCGCAGACCTTGACCTTCGGCGCCCATGACGATCGCCAGCGGACCTTTCAAGTCGGTATCAAAAATAGACGTGTCGGTTTCACCCGCCGCGCCCACCAGCCAGATGTTGCGCTCCTTCAACTCGCGCAGCGTGCGTGCGAGATTGGTCACTTGCACGACGGGCACACTCTCGGCAGCACCGCTTGCGACTTTGCGCGCGGTGGCATTCAACGGCGAGGAACGATCTTTCGGAATGATCACCGCATGGGCGCCGGCGGCGTCGGCGCTGCGCAGGCAGGCGCCGAGATTGTGCGGGTCTTGCACGCCGTCGAGTACCAGCAGCAACGGCACGCCCTGCACACCATCGAGCAGCGCTTCCAGATCGCCCTCGTGATACGACGGCAATCCCATGCAGCGTGCGAGCACCCCCTGATGACGCGCGCCCGGCGCCATCTCATCGAGCGTGTGGCGCGGTGCATGATGCGCCGCAACTCCACGCTGCTTGGCGAGCGCGAGCACGTCTTGCACGCGCGCATCGTGGCGGCCTTGCAGCACCCACACTTCCAGCATGCGCACGCTGTCATTGCGCAGCGCGGCGGTGACGGCATGCAGCCCGAAGATGAGATCGTCGCTGGGCATGTGCTATGTCAAATCAAGGCGCTTTCGGCGCACGCTTGCGTCGCGAACGTTTTTTCTTCGCCGATTTTTTAGTGGCGTCTTTCACCGCAACCTTGCCGGTATCTTTCCGTGCGGGCTGCGCTGATTTTTTCGGTGCTTGCGCTCCGGCGGGGGCACTGTCCGCCAGTTCGAAATCAATCTTGCGGTCGTCGAGACTGACACGCACCACGCGCACGCGCACGTTGTCGGCCAGCCGATAAATGGTGTTGGTGCGTTCGCCGAGCAAGCGATGCTTGGCCGGGTCAAAGCGGTAGTAGTCGTTGCTCAAGGCAGTGACGTGCACCAGGCCTTCGACGTAAATATCCTTCAGTTCGACGAAAATGCCAAAACCTGTCACTCCGGTGATCAGCCCGTCAAAAGTCTCGCCAACTTTGTCGGTCATGAATTCACACTTAAGCCAATCCACGGCATCGCGGGTGGCTTCGTCGGCACGACGCTCGGTGGCGGAGCAGCCCTCACCCAACGCCACCATATCGTTGTGGTCGTAACGAAATTTCTGTGCGGGTTTACCGGAGATGGCATGACGAAGAGCACGGTGCACCAGCAGATCCGGGTAACGACGGATCGGCGAGGTAAAGTGCACATACGCTTCAATCGACAAACCGAAGTGGCCAAGATTTTCCGGCGCATACACCGCCTGCTTCAGGCTGCGCAGCATCACGGTTTGAATCAGGTGCAGGTCCGGGCGGCCCTGAATCTGCGTCAGCAATTTCGCGTAGTGCTTGGGCTCGGGCTTTTCGCCGCCGCCCAAGCTTAAACCCAGCTCACTGAGGAACGCGCGCAAATTGAGCAGCTTTTCGTCACCCGGACCTTCATGCACGCGAAACAGCGTGGCGATTTCCTTCTCTTGAAGAAATTCACCGGCGCACACGTTCGCCGCGATCATGCATTCTTCGATCAGCTTGTGCGCGTCGTTGCGCACCACCGGCACGATGCGTTCGATCTTGCGATCCGCGCCGAACACGATACGCGTCTCGGTGGTATCGAAATCAATCGCACCACGTTTGTCGCGCTGCACGCGCAGCGCCTGATACAAGCGATATAAATCTTCAAGATGCGGCACCACAGCGGCGTATTGCGTGCGCAACGCGGCGTCCTGATCCACCAGCATGGCCGCAACCTTGGTGTAGGTCAGACGCGCGTGCGAGCGCATCACGCCCTCGAAGAAACGATAATCTTTCACTACGCCCGCAGACGTAATAGACATCTCGCAGACCATACAGAGGCGATCCACGTCCGGATTGATCGAGCACAGGCCATTGGACAGAATCTCCGGCAGCATTGGAATCACGCGCTCGGGAAAATACACCGAATTGCCGCGCGCGCGCGCCTCCTCATCCAGCGCGGTTCCGTGCTTGACATAATGCGACACGTCGGCGATGGCCACCAGCAGGCGCCAGCCGCGCCCGTCTTTTTCGCAATACACCGCATCGTCGAAATCGCGCGCGTCTTCGCCGTCGATGGTGACCAGCGGAACTTTACGAATGTCTTCACGGCCTTTTTTGGCGTCTTCCGGCACTTGCGGCGTCAGCGTGGCGATTTCCTGCTCGACCGCATCCGGCCAGTCCAGCGGCAGCTCGTGATCGCGAATCGCAACGTCGATTTCCATACCTGGCGCCATGTGGTCGCCGAGTAGTTCAACGACTTTGCCGACCGGCTGGCGGTACTGGCTGGGCGGCGAGGTGAGCTCGACCACCACAATCTGGCCGGTGACCGCACCGGCGAGATTTTCGCTTGGCACCACAATGTCCTGCGTGATGCGCCGATTGTTCGGCACCACGAACGCCGCGCCGCCTTCGGTATGCAGCCGACCGACAATACTGTTATTACGGCGTTCCAGCACTTCGACGATCTGGCCTTCTTTACGCCCGCGCCGGTCAAGACCCGACACCCGTGCGACCACGCGGTCGCCGTGCATCACCGCGCGCATTTCCTTGGCCGACAAAAATAAATCGCCGCCGCCTTCGTCCGGCGTCAGAAAACCGAAGCCATCGCGGTGCCCTTCCACCCGCCCGACCACCATGTCCATTTTGTCGACCAACGCAAAACCGTCTTTGCGATTACGCAGCAACTGCCCGTCACGCAGCATCGCCTTGAGGCGGCGGCGCAGCGCTTCGAGTTCATCTTCACTCGCCAGCTTTAATTCAGCGGCAATCTCGTCGTAGGTCAGCGGCTCGCCGCG
>JANOOV010000126.1:0-1542 GCA_031421535.1 Gammaproteobacteria bacterium | reverse complement strand
TAAAAAAAACCCTGGAACCCAAGCTCGCCAAAGCGCAATGCGGAAAACGCGCACTGTTCTTCGTTGACGCGGCGCATTTCGTCTTTGGTGCCTTTTGCCTGTGTGGTGTGGTGCTGGGCGCGGCTGTGGATCAGAGCGCCCAGCGGACGCGAGCGCTTCAATGTCTTGGAGGCGCTCAACGCGGTGACCAAAGAAGTGATCACCCTGACCAACACCAGCTACATTAATTCGCACAGCGTCTGCGCCTTGCTCCAGAAGCGAGCAGGGTGACCCCTTTCATGGGACTGCCGTTGTCCGAATGCAAAACGATCTGGCCCGGCGCAATGCCTTCGCGCTGCGCAATCTCCTGTAACAGCAGCGCGGCCTGCTCACTGCGTTCGGATTTATCAACGTCATGCCACATTTCCCCCTAATGTCAGCGTTGCCGCAAAGGACTCTTCTTTTCGTCGCGACTATATTGCATGAGGTAGCAGGCAGGACAACACCCCAGCCCGCTAGCGCATGATTCAGGCGGGCAAGTTTTGCACGACTACATTTTTTCTCGATCAACTTTCGGCCGCGCTCCCACCATACGGGTGAACTCTGGCATTTCTTCCAACCATGCGAGGCAAAGTCAGGCGTGTGCAGGAGTATGCGCCAAGGTGCTCGGCGCCAGCGGCAGCACGATATGAAAACAACTTCCCCGCCCCGGTTCGCTTTCAAAAGCTATCGTTCCCGCGTTGGCTTTACTGCCCGATGAGTTTTATGTGACGCCTGCTAAACTGTCTGCATGGGAAAATACGATAAATTGCTCGAACGGATACTCTTGGGAGACGCTGACGCCAATATCCCGTTTGATGAGTTGTGCCAGTTGCTGTTGCGACTCGGGTTTGAAGAGCGTATTCGCGGCAGCCACCACATCTATCGAAAGGCGGGTGTGGAGGAGAAAATCAATGTGCAGCGCGACGGCAGCAAGGCCAAACCTTATCAAGTACGGCAGGTGCGTGCAGTCATTCTGCGCTACAAACTTCGAGGTAACGATGATGTACAAGTATGAGGTGATTTTATATTGGAGCGATGAAGATGGTGCTTACGTGACTGAAGTGCCGGAATTACCTGGCTGCATCGCGCACGGCCCTACGCAGGAAGCGGCGTTGGCCAGCGTTCAAGAAGCGATCCGGTTGTGGATCGATACCGCCCGGGAGTTTGGTGATCCGGTTCCGGTGCCCAAAGGCCAGCGCCTGAAATATGCGTGAATTGAGCTCAATCGTCCTGCCAGTGTACTGGGCGCGTGTACGGCGAGAGTTAGTTTTGTAGGTTGGGTTAGGTGCGGTGTTTGCACCGTAACCCGACATGTCGCTACTAACTTCTTGACGCAATAGGAATTATCCATGCGAATTGAGCAAATCATCTTGAAAGATGTCGGTCCGTTCTAGACTGCTCGACGGGTCGTCGAGCCATAAACCGAGACACGCTCTCAAAGCTTGGCTCACCACCGGGGAGCAGTCCAACCCAGTCGAAGTAGGGCGGGGATAAATTTGAATTGTGCCAGACCGTATTCAA
>JANOOV010000125.1:0-4059 GCA_031421535.1 Gammaproteobacteria bacterium | reverse complement strand
ATCCCGACGTGGTCGCAACCATGAAGGCGGCGGAAATTCTGGTGAAAGACGGCTTCAAGGTGATGGTCTACACCACCGACGACCCGTTGATCGCCAAACGTCTGGAAGAGATCGGCTGCGTGGCGGTGATGCCGCTGGCCGCACCCATCGGGTCAGGTCTTGGCATACGCAATCCTTACAACATTCTCACCATCATCGAAAACGCCAAGGTGCCTATTCTTGTTGATGCGGGTGTGGGCACCGCATCCGACGCCGCGTTAGCAATGGAGCTGGGCTGCGACGGCGTGTTGATGAACACCGCTATTGCCGGTGCGAAGCATCCGGTGCTGATGGCTTCGGCCATGAAGAAGGCCATTGAAGCGGGACGCGAAGCCTTCCTCGCCGGACGTATTCCGCGCAAGCGTTACGCCAGCGCGTCGTCTCCCGCCAACGGGATGTTCTTCTAAAATCTCATGATCGAAATAGTTGAATCTGAAGTGCCGATGCGGCACATCCGCAGCTTCGTGCGCCGCGAAGGACGCATTACGGTTGCGCAACAACGCGCACTGGAAACGCTGTGGCCGCAGTTTGGAGTAACGCCCGGCGCCACGACGCTGGATCTTGACTTAATCTTCGGACGTCACGCGCCGCGCATACTGGAAATCGGTTTCGGGATGGGTGACTCCTTGCTGGCCTGCGCGGGCGCGCATCCGGAAATCGACTATCTCGGCGTCGAAGTCCACCGCCCCGGCATTGGCGGTGTGTTACGCAAGCTGGATGAGTTGAATTTAAACAACGTGCGCGTCGTCGACGGTGATGCGCTTGAAGCACTGCGCCGAAACATCGGCGATGCGAGCTTCGACGCCATCTACGTGTTCTTTCCCGACCCGTGGCCAAAGAAGCGCCACCACAAACGCCGCCTGGTGCAGCCGGAATTCATGGCCTTGGCACACGCCAAGTTGAAGCTCGGCGGACACGTGCATTTCGCAACCGACTGGGAGAGCTACGCGCAACACATGCTGGAAGTAGTGAACGCCACGCCACAGTTTCGCAACACCGCCGGTGCCGGGCAGTTCGCACCCGTGCGCGGTGATCGTCCTGAAACCAAATTCGAGCGGCGCGGGCGGGCGTTGGGGCATGGCGTATGGGATTTAATTTTGGAAAAAGCGCTGTAATTCCATTTCCAATTCAAAACGAGACTAGGCACCCTGCCGCAGACAGTGCTGTAGCACGACAAGGCGGGGCAACGACGTATCGTTTTGAATTGGAAATGGAATAACCTGCCGGTGTTATTAAACCAAAGTCGCAGGCGCTGCGCTTGGCGGTTCGGATTCCAGATATTCCAGACAATAACCGTGCTGATAAACGGCACTCAGGCGCCAGCCGCGCTCTTGATTGAGATCAAGCTTTTTGCGGATCCGGCTCATATGGGTGTCAACGGTGCGGGTATTGACATCCGACGAGCGACCCCACACCGATTCGAGAATGTGACCGCGCGATAAAATGCGCCCGGTGTTTTTAATCAGGAACAGCGCCAGATCGAATTCCTTGCCCGTCAGATCAATAACCTCGCCCGCACGGGAGATACTGCGCCGCACCGGATCGAAGCTCAGGCCACCCATGTCAATCACTTCGCGCTCGGCGCTGTTACCACCGACACGTCGGCCCAGCGCCGTAACGCGCGCAAGCAGTTCCATACGCCGGATCGGCTTCACCATGTAGTCATCGGCACCCAGCTCGAGCGAGCGTACGATGTCTTCTTCACTGTCGCGTGCCGTCACAAACAGCACCGGTATCCGCCAGTCCACGTGCTCGCGCACCCAGCGCAAAACCTCGTCACCGCTGACATCGGGAAGCTGCCAATCGATCATCAATAAATCAAAACTGTCGTGGCCCATGTTTTTCATAAGCGCTTTACCAGTACAGAAAATGGCACTGGTATGACCGGCTGCCGCAAGCCAAAGATTCAGTAACTCAGCTTGGTGAGCATCATCTTCGAGTAATGCAATGCGCACTTACAACTCCTGCGAGTTTTGATTTTTTATCGCTGATAATGTCTAGCACAAAATCACCGCTCCGGTATTTTCGCACCGGCAAAAAAGAAGGGCCGCATGTGCGACCCTTCCTTTTCACCTGGCCGCGCGACATCCTGCCGCGCGTTAGCCGTTACTTAATTTTTGGATTCAGCTCGCCCGCACTATAACGCTTGGCCATTTTCTCCAGCGACATTGGCTTGAGCTTGGACGCCTGACCGGCGGTGCCGAAGGCTTCGTAGCGAATCTTGCAGATGTCCTTCATTGCGGCAGTCGACGCCTTGAGGAATTTGCGCGGATCGAATTCCTTGGGGTTTTCCGCCAGGAACTTACGAATCGCACCGGTCGAGGCCATGCGCAGATCCGTATCGATATTCACTTTGCGCACGCCGTGCTTGATGCCTTCGCGGATTTCTTCGAGCGGCACGCCGTAGGTCTGCCCCATATCGCCGCCGTATTTGTTGATGATCGTCAACCATTCCTGCGGCACCGATGACGAGCCGTGCATCACCAAGTGCGTGTTGGGAATGCGGGCGTGAATTTCCTTGATGCGCTTGATGGCGAGGATGTCGCCGGTGGGCGGACGCGTGAATTTGTATGCGCCGTGCGAGGTGCCGATGGCGATGGCCAGCGCATCGACTTGGGTTTTCTTGACAAAATCCGCCGCTTCGTCGGGATCGGTCAGTAGCATGGAATGATCCAGCTTGCCTTCTGCACCGGAGCCGTCTTCTTCGCCCATCATGCCGGTTTCCAGCGAACCCAGACAACCCAGCTCACCTTCGACCGACACGCCGCAGGGGTGTGACATATCAACGGTACGTTTGGTGATTTCGACGTTGTATTCGTAACTGGCGGGTGTCTTCATGTCTTCTTTCAGCGAGCCGTCCATCATCACCGAGGTGAAGCCCAACTGGACGGACATCATGCACACACCCGGCGAGGCGCCGTGATCTTGATGAATGCAAATGGGAATATGCGGCCATTGTTCGCGCGAGGCTTCCATCATGGCGCGAATGAACGGTGCGCCCGCGTAGCTGCGTGCGCCCGCCGAAGCTTGTGCGATCACCGGCGAATCAGTGGCATCGGCAGCCTGCATGATGGAGTGCAGTTGCTCCATGTTGTTGACGTTGAAGGCGGGCACACCGTAGTTGTTCTCAGCGGCGTGATCGAGTAATTGTCGCAAGGTAATAAATGCCATGGTGGTCTCCTTTAAATTGAATGGCGAATCGGCGTATGCCGCATTATTAACACAAAAATCTTTTTGTTGGTCCTCGGCTTAACTATGCGGGGTCACGATGTCACCGACGCATACAATCTTCATGGAATTGGAACCGCCCATCGTGCCCATCAAATCGCCCTTGGTGATAATGACAAGATCGGTCTCCGTCACTTCGCCACGCTTGAGAAGTTCGACGATCGACTCCAAATTGACTTGCGCGTGGTCGGTCGTGGTCGAGGCGAATTCCACCGGGTAAACACCGCGATAGAGGGTCACTTTTCTACGCGTCTCTTCGTGCCGGGTCAAGGCAAAGATGGGGATGCTGGAGCTGATGCGCGACATCCACAACGGTGTGGAGCCGGATTCCGTCAATGCCGCGATTGCTTTTACGCCGTAATGATTGGCGGTGTACATCGAGGCCATCGCAATCGCCTCATCGGTGCGCGTGAAGCGCGTGTCGATGCGATGATCCGATGATGTCACGACGCGCTGCTTCTCGGCTTCCAGGCAAATCCGGTCCATCGCGGCGATGGCCTTGTCGGGATATTTGCCGGTCGCGGTTTCCGCCGACAGCATCACCGCGTCGGTGCCGTCGAAGACTGCATTGGCGACATCGAACACTTCGGCACGGGTCGGAATCTGATTCTCGATCATCGACTCCATCATCTGCGTCGCCGTGATCACGACGCGATTCAGGCTACGCGCCTGCCTGATAATGTGTTTTTGCACCGGCGGCAACGCCGCATCGCCGATCTCCACGCCCAGATCACCACGCGCGATCATCACCGCATCGGAAGCAATGATGATTTCATCCAGCACATCGAGCGC
>JANOOV010000124.1:0-11145 GCA_031421535.1 Gammaproteobacteria bacterium | reverse complement strand
GTGGCCGGTTTGCGCCGCCTTGATGGCGATCTCGGCGGTTTCAAGATCGCGGATTTCACCGACCATGATTACGTCGGGGTCCTGACGCAAAAAGGCGCGCAACGCGTTGGCGAAGGTGAGTCCGACTTTGGGATTCACGTTCACTTGATTGACGCCTTGCATGTTAATTTCCGCCGGGTCTTCTGCGGTGGAAATGTTGCGATCCTCGGTGTTGAGAATATTCAATCCGGTATACAGCGACACGGTTTTGCCGCTGCCGGTGGGGCCGGTGACCAGGATCAAGCCCTGGGGTTTGGCGAGCGCATCCAGATAATGTTTTTTCTGGAAATCTTCGTAGCCCAGAGCGTCGATGCCCAACTTAGCACTGGACGGATCCAGAATACGCATGACGATTTTTTCACCCCACAACGTTGGGCAGCAGTTCACGCGAAAGTCGATGGAGCGATTTTTCGACAGCTTCATTTTCATGCGCCCGTCCTGCGGGATACGGCGCTCGGAAATATCAAGACGTGACATGACTTTCAAGCGTGCCGCCATTTTCCCCGACAGCGCAATCGGCGGCGATGCAACCTCATGCAGCACGCCATCCTGCCGGTAACGCACGCGAAAGGTTTTTTCGTAGGGTTCAAAGTGAATATCCGACGCGCCCTTGTTGATGGCGTCGAGCAGCACCTTGTTGACGAAACGCACCACGGGGGTGTCGTCCACGGCGGAGTCGTCGCCCGCACCCGGCGCAACGCCTTCCTCGTCGCTGGTGATTTCAAGGTCGTCGAGGTCGGTGTCGCCGAGGTCTTGCAGCGTCGTGCTACTGGCATCCAGCGCCGCATCGATCATTTTTACAAGTTTGTTTTCCTCAACCAGAATCGGCTCGGTGCTCAGGCCGGAGTGAAATTTTATTTCGTCGAGCGCTTGCAGATTGGTCGGGTCAGACAGCGCCACGAACAACTTGTTGCCGCGTTTGAACAGCGGCAGTGCACGGTGCTGGCGAATCAGCTTTTCTTCGACCAGCTTGGTAATCTCACCGTCCAGCTCCACCATCGCCAGGTCCAGCATCGGGTAGCCGAATTCGTGTGACGCCGATGCCGCAATGTCGGCAGGCCGTACCAGATTGTGTTCCACCAAATAGGAAACAAACGGCGCCTTCTTCTTCAGCGCCGCATCGTAATGGCGTTGCGCGTCCAGCTCGGCTAGGTGACCTTCCTGCACCAGACGCCGCGCCAGTCCGCTGAGTTTTATTTGTGCGCTTTGAGTGGCCATGGCTCGCTAGTGTATTTGCCGCATCGGCTGGTGCCGTAACCCCCGACTATTAAATGTAGCCCGGAGACCCGGAAAGGCAGCTACCTGATCGTAAATCGGTAACTGGATTCCGCAGAGTCTTATATCGTGTGCGCGAAGGAAATCTAAAGCAGCAAGTGCGGTCTGTTTGGCAAAACGGAGTCGGGCCGCCGCAGGCATACGAAAGCAGATGCGGAACTGATCGTTCACGCGGATGCTGTATTGTCCGGCGCGGGCTGCCCTTCAATGCTTCCAGCCGGTTGCCGGGCGGCGAACGCAAAAATTCCAAAGTGTGTGCCGCGTCAAGTTGGGCCAGTTTACGTATTAAGCCGCGATGATTTGCGTTTGAATGGGGAGTTTCGTGAGGGTGAGTTCGTTGAGAGCGACTTTCTTGCTGGCATTGTCGATGTCGATGCCCACCAGATTGCCGTCGATGTCGTAATCGAGTACCACGCCTTCGGAGATCGCCTGGCTTTCCACGCTTGTTTTTTCGGACAAGTCGATGTAGAGCGAGTCAGTGTCGGGATAGTACTTGAGTTTCATAATTTGAATCCTCGGTCGGGAAACGCGTTGTGGATCGTCCTTTTGTCCTCGAGTGTCACAATCCGCAAAACCCGGTCGCCGAGCTCGTCGATACGTCCCCAGTAACGATAGCGGTTGTTTTCCTGGGGTTCTGATTTCAGCGGATTTTCGAGAATACGGATACACCATTCTTTCTTGAGATAAGGACGTTTGCGCAATACCTCGTTCTCAAAATACGCAGTGAAATGCTACTCGGTCATGTGGGGAAGGTACCGTTCTTATGGGTATCTGCCAGATGTAGTTTGCAGGGCCTGGCGTCAGGCCCAACTCAGGCTGCGACTTTAACCGTGAACCACCGGGGTTCAACTCAAGGTTACGAGGCCGTGCAATGCGGGGTTTTGTTGATGAAAGTGCGCAGCCCCGCCACATCCACCCAGCGCGAGCTGCGCTTCGTAAAGATAGATATGGTTTGTAGGGCTTCGTCAAAGCCCAATTCAGGCTACGCGCTTACATTTAACTACACGCAATCTTGCCGTTAGCGATGACGCACGTCAGTGTTACGCCTGCTTTGACCTTGTTTTTTCCCGTGGCGATGACGGTATAGCCCGTGGCTGTAACTGAGGCAGGAGTGATTTCGTACCTGAAGTTTTCTGATCCGGTGGCTTCGGCACGCACCCATAAGTTGCCACCATTGGTCTCAAGGGTGTTGATCGCACCGTCGGAGATGCCAGAGAAAAAGGTTCCGTTATTATCCATAGCAAACTGTACCTGGGCCGTGTTGATTGCGTGCAGATTGTTCCAGCCTTCACCAAGGCGGGTGGTTGCGACGTAGCCGTTGTACGCAGGAACCGCAATTGCCGCGACCAGCGCGAGCACGGCGACCGTGATCATGGCTTCAACCAGAGTAAAGCCGTTTATTTGTGTTGATTTCATAGTTATTCTCCAGATATCCAGCCGAGGGTATTGCATCAATTTAACTTAAAAAGAGCCATTTCAAACCGGGCCCGTGTCGCATTCAAAAACGTGAGTCTGTCAATGTAGAAGCAAGTAACACCTATTCGATGGTTAACGTCGTTGCCAGCGCCACCGTATAGTCGCTGGCTAGCGTGCCGATCAGCGGAACGAAGAGGATCGTCACCGGTGTTCCTGCGGTAGGTTTATTCGCGACGTCGAGTCCATCAATTGCAATTTGTCCCGCGACTGGAGCAATGCCGATAGCAAATGCAGGATTGCCGGGGTCGCCGACCGCTTTACGGCCCCCCGAATTCAGTTGCACAACGACATCCGCGCCTGGGCTGCCCGCTGCCATCTTGGCCGCTTCCGCCTTGACGACACGAATGGCGTTTTGCTGGTGCTCGACCACCGCGCCGATTTTCGCTTGAGTGATGTAGCCTGCGTAGGCTGGAAGTGTGATCGCAGCGAGAATGCCAATGATCGCGATTACGATCATCAGTTCGATGAGGGTGAAGCCCGAAGCCTTGCTGGTTGCGTGTGTCATGGACAGGTGACCTCTCGAAAACGAAAGGGATCATTGATGGTTAGTTTCAATGATCCCTTCGCCTAAGACATCGTGCTGTTTAGCCCTTTAACTTTTGCTCCAACGCGTCATTCCGGAGTGAAGGTTTTAGCTACGGGTAAGATGCCGCCTGGATATTGAGCAAGAGTGGTACCAAGCGCTACTGCGCCGACGCCAACCGTAACTGGCGTACCGGCAACTGGGCAGCCGGCAGTCAACCCGTCGATATATATTTGCCCGGCGGCGCCGGCAGCAGCAGCAACGAACGCATCGACAGGTGTTGTAGGCACGCTACCAACGGCGTGTTTGTTGCCTGCTGCATTGACTGCGGCCGAACCGTTTAGTTGTGTCATCAGGGCGGTACAAGTGCCGCCAGCAGCGATTTTAGCGGTTTCACCTCTAGCCAATCGGTATGCGTTTTCCATATTTTCGATCACGCCGCTGACTTTGCCCTGCGCGATATACCCGGTATACGCCGGAATGGCGATGGCCGCCAAAATGCCGATGATCGCGATGACGATCATCAATTCAATCAGGGTAAAACCCTTCTGTACGTGTTTCATGGTGAGTACCTCAGTGGAGTGAATTTAAAATTTCTAATCAGGGTGAATGTCCTTCTGGCGCTTGCCCCGGCTGCATGTGAGAGGCGAGGCGTCGTCCTTGGTCCGAGGCAAGGGCCAGAAGGCTGTGTCTGGACAGGTGCAGCCGCCGTGCCAGTCGCGCGGGCGTTGAAATTGTGTAGCGATGAGCCGTAATTGCGTGAACAGCATCGCAAATGCGCAGCCGGATTGCGACCAGCGACACCGAACCACACTCGGAAATTACCCGGACGTGACAATTATAGTCAGCGCACGGAGTGACGAAAATTGTCACTTACTCTATGCGGATGGCCGTTTGCGTTCAGAGTAGTTGGCGCGATTGGAGATTCCAATTACCACCACTGGCCTATAGCATTGGCGATAATTAACTGTGGCGCTAGTTCTCGATGAGCAAAAATTGGTTCAGCGCGCGATTTCAGAAGCGTGTTTACCTGACGCGTCACGCGGAAACACGAATGCAGCAGCGATCAATAAGTGAGGAAGTCGTGACCGATCTTATCGAAACAGGGATATTGAGGTACAAAGACAGTCAACATTTTTGGATTTACAAAGAATACGTAGCCAGAAACGATAATCTGTTATGCGCGGCGGTGGTGGCCGCCGATACAGTCATAATCAAGACCATCATGAATCATTGGCAGGAGGATGTGTAATGAAGACAGCTTACTTTCCGGAAGATGACATTCTGGTGCTTCATTTGAGCGACGATCCGATTGCGAAAGAAATCTCGCCCAGTTGGAATGTGAACATCAGCTACACCGCGCAGGGCGAGATTGCGGAAATTGTAATTTTGGAAGCCAAGGAAAAAGGACTGTATCCGGTAGTCACCGAGAAACAGCAGGCGGCGTAATGTCTCGCCAGCGGGCGACGTGCAGATTGCTTGACCTATAGCGATGAATATCAAACCCATCCAAACCAAAACAGATTGCCGGGCGGCGCTGAAAGAAATCGAGTTACTGATGCGCGCCGCGCCGGGCAGTGCGGAAGGTGAACGGCTTGATGTGCTGGTGACTTTGGTTGAGCCCTACGAGAAGAAACATTTCCCGCTTGATTTGCCAGACCCGGTCGAGGCAATAAAGTGACGCTATCGAAAACCTGATCAACTTGTATCTGCGGGACTGCGTCGCACGCCATCGAAAAGTTGACATTTCCTGGCAGGCCAAGCCCTGACGCAAGGCGACATGGTGGTGATTTATTTGAGCGAAAGGAGCGCATTCCTATGTCTCTCGGCCCGGTGATGGTGGATTTAAAAGGCACGACGCTCACGCCTGAAGAGCGCGAGATGCTGTTGCATCCGCAGGTCGGCGGGGTGATTTTTTTTACGCGCAACTTTACCAGCCCGGAGCAGATTGCGGCGTTGACGAGCGAGATTCACGCGCTGCGCCAGCCGCCGTTGCTGGTGTGTGTCGATCACGAAGGCGGGCGCGTGCAGCGCTTCAAAACCGGCTTCACGCGCCTGCCGGCGGTGCGCACGCTGGGCAAGGTGTACGACCGCGATGCCAGACGCGCGCGTGAGTTGGCAGAAACTTTTGGCTGGGTGATGGCCATCGAGCTGCGCGCGGTCGGTGTTGATTTCAGTTTCGCACCGGTGCTGGATCTGGATCGCGGCAACAGCCGGGTGATCGGTGACCGTGCGTTTCATGCGCAGCCGGAAGCGGCGGCGGACCTTGCGCATGCGTACCTGCGCGGTATGCATCGGGCAGGCATGGCGGCGACCGGCAAACATTTTCCCGGTCACGGCGGCTGCGAGGCCGACTCGCATGTGGACGTGCCGGTGGACCCACGTCGTTACGAAGATATTTTGCTCGAAGACATTGTGCCATTCGAACGCATGATTCACTTCGGCATGGAGGCGATCATGCCTGCGCACGTCATTTACCAAAACGTCGATGCGCAACCGGCGGGGTTTTCAAATTTCTGGTTGAAAGACGTGTTGCGCGGGCGGCTGGGCTTTCAAGGGGTGATTTTCAGCGACGATCTCAACATGGAAGGCGCGCGCGTCGCCGGGGGTTATGTCGAGCGCGCGCATGCGGCGCTTAACGCGGGCTGCGACATGGTGTTGGTGTGCAACAATCCGCAGGCCGCGCAGCAAGTCCTCGACGGCCTTGGCCCGCACAACAATCCGGCGTCGCACGCACGTCTGATCCGCATGCACGGGCGCGGCACGATTGATCGTGCACAGTTGCAACAGCAGGCGCACTGGCAGCACGCGGTGCAGCAACTCAACGCGCTGAGTGAAGACGCGACACTGTAGAAATTGACTACTTCTAGCCATACCACACGACTGTCCATTTCCGGCATGAGTTGCGCCGGTTGTGTGTCGCGCGTGGAAAGCGCATTGAAGAACGTGCCGGGAGTTGACGAGGCGCTGGTCAATCTGGTCGAACGCACGGCGCAAGTGCGCGGCGCGGTGTCGATGGGAGCCTTGATTGCCGCCGTGAAGGGCGTGGGTTATGACGCGGCGGAGATGATCGGCGCACAGGCCGAGCAAGACAAAGAAGCCGCCGAAGCGGCGCATTATCGCGCGTTGTTGCGCCAGTCGGCGGTCGCGGCGCTGGTGGGTTTTCCGCTGATGTTTATGGACGGGTTCGGCGTAATGCCGCAGATGCAGGGCGGTGGGCAAATTTTCTGGATGGCGGTTGCAGCGATAACGTTGGGCGTGATGGTGTACTCCGGCGCGCGCTTTTACACCGGCCTGTGGAAGTCGTTTAAGACGCTTAACGCCAACATGGATACGCTCATTGGCCTGGGCACCGGCGCAGCGTGGGTGTATTCCACGCTCATCACGTTCTTCCCCGAAATCGTTCCCGAAGCGGCGCGGCATGTGTATTTCGAAGCGGCGGCCGTCATCATCGCGTTGATCAATCTCGGCGCGGCGCTGGAAGCGCGCGCGCGCGGCAAGACCTCTCAGGCCATCAAGCGGCTCATCGGCTTGCAGCCCAAAACCGCGCGGGTGATTCGCGATGGAATGGAGCTTGACATTTCCATCGCCGAAGTAGGTCTGGATGACACCGTGCGGGTGCGCCCCGGTGAAAAAATCCCGGTCGATGGCGTCGTCATCGACGGTCATTCCAGCGTGGACGAAGCCATGCTCACCGGTGAACCGATGCCGGTGGAAAAAACCCCCGGCGACATTGTTACCGGCGGCACGCTGAATAAAACCGGCGCGTTTTTGTTTCAGGCCAAACGGATTGGCAAAGACACGGCACTGGCGCGCATTGTCGAGCTGGTGCGCCAGGCGCAAAATTCCAAACCGGCCATCGGCCGTCTTGCCGACAAAATTTCCGCCGTGTTCGTGCCCGGCGTGTTGGTTATTGCCGCGCTCACATTTCTGGTGTGGTTCAATTTCGGCCCGGAACCGGTCGCAAGTTACACGCTGGTGGCGACCATGACGGTGCTGATCATCGCCTGCCCGTGCGCGCTGGGTCTGGCGACGCCGATTTCGATTATGGTCGGCGTCGGCAAGGCGGCGGAGTACGGCGTGTTGATCCGCAACGGCGAAGCGCTGCAACAGGCGGGCAAGCTCACCACCGTGGTGCTCGACAAAACCGGAACAGTCACGCTCGGGCGCCCGGTAGTGACGCAGTTGCTGCCGATGCCCGCATGGGACGAAAACCGGCTACTGCAAATTGCCGCGAGTGTGGAAGCGGCGTCGGAACATCCGCTGGCGCAGGCGATGCTCGACGCGGCAAAAACGCGCGGACTGGAATTATTGCGCACGGAAGATTTTGCTGCGGTCGCGGGTCATGGCATCAGCGCGCGCGTGTTAAATTTTAAAAAAACTTACCTACTGGCACGCGACAACAGCAAGGTTCCTTCCCCCTCCCAGGGGGAAGGTGACGACTGCATGGATGCAGGAGGTAGAGCAACGCAGGGAGCGGTTGCCGAGGATGGGGGTAGTCATATTCGGCTGCCTCCGATTGATCACCCCCACCCTAACCCTCCCCCTGAAAGGGGGAGGGGATCCATTTTTTCGACACCCGACCCTTCTGATGTCGTGGCCGTGCAGTTCGGCAATCGCAAGCTCATGGATCAACACCACATCGATGTCGCCCCACTGGCGTCGCGCGTCGCACAGTTGGCGGCGCAAGCGCAGACCGTGATGTATCTGGCGGTGGACGGCACACTCGCAGGCGTGGTCGCGGTGGCCGATCCGGTGAAGCACGATTCCAAAGCGGCCATCGCGCGCCTGCATGCCATCGGCTTGAAAGTCGTGATGCTCACCGGTGACCAGCTCGCCACCGCGCGCGCGGTGGCCGATCAGGTAGGCGTCGATGAAGTCATTGCCGACGTGTTGCCGCAAGACAAGGCGGCGAAGGTGGTGGAGTTACAGCAGCGCAGCGAAATCGTCGGCATGGTCGGTGACGGCATCAACGACGCGCCTGCACTGGCGCAGGCGGATGTCGGTTTTGCCATCGGCACCGGCGCCGATGTAGCGATGGAGAGTGCGGGCGTGACATTAATGCGTGGCTCGCTGCATGGCGTGTCTGACGCCATCGCGGTGTCGCGCGCCACCGTGCGCAACATCAAGCAAAATCTGTTCGGCGCGTTTATTTACAACCTGCTGGGTATTCCAGTGGCGGCAGGCGTTTTGTATCCGATGTTCGGCGTGTTGCTGGATCCGATGCTTGCCGGTGCGGCGATGGCGTTGTCGTCGGTTACAGTGGTGAGTAACGCCAATCGGCTGCGCGGGTTTCGCGCGCAGCCGAGCGCGGCAACGTCATGAGATCCGGCCCACAAATTGTTTGCAACGTCGTAGGTCAGGTTGCCGCGCAGCGGTTACCTGACAATTTGTGGATTGATGTGAGATGCGATCACTAACCGGGAATGCCGGGTAGCTGCGCAACCCGGCCTACGTCCACGCGCGCAACGGGTACGAAACTGTTTGCGGGTCGGATCACGCAGGCAGTGCTGTAGCACGGCAAGGCGGGGCAACGACGTATCACTTTGAACCGGAAATGGGATGAGTTTACTGTAACCGGAACAGCCGACTATTTTTTCCGACCTGCGCTTTTAGAAACTCCATCTGGTCGGCGAGTATCTTGCGGTTTGTCAAAACAAGGTACTCCGCCCAGTTGGGAATGAAGGGCACGGCGATCAGCGGCATTTTCGCCTGCTCGGGAGTGCGTCCACCTTTACGCGCATTGCAGTCGCGACAGGCGGTGACCAGATTCGACCAGGTGTTTTTGCCGCCCTGGTGCAGGGGCGTGACATGATCGCGCGTGAGGTACTTCACCGGATGACGTTCGCCGCAGTACAGGCAGAGCTGGCTGTCGCGTAAAAAGAGTTCACGGTTCGACAGCGGCGGTACCGCATTGGCAACCGCCGGATAGTGCCCGCTGCCTTTGACGGCGACAATGGAGTTGATGGAAATGCTCGAGCGCTCGCCGGTCAGGCGCGACGTGCCGCCGTACAGGGTGAATTCGGTCTGGCCGAGCGTCCACGCGATTTTGTCTTTGTAATAAAGACACACCGCCTCTTGCCAGTTGCTCCAGCCGACCGGTCGGCCTGCAACGTCGAGCCTGAGAATCAGGGGGCTCGATACCTTCATGTGCTACCTCCTCGCTTGCCGCTCTCCATCTGTTTCGACGCGCCCGGCGTTTTGCTTGAGCACGGCTACTTGAATTCGTAGTGTTTGCTGACCGCCGCGTGAATCTGCCAGGTGCATTGCAGGCCCTTGGGAAAATGCACCAGATCACCGACTTCTATATTAACCGGCGCGCCGCCTTGCGGCGTGATCGTCGCCGCACCTTCGAGCAGGTAACACACTTCGGCTTTGTCGTAAGTCCACGCGAAGGTTGACACTTCTTTGTTCCACACCGGCCAGTCGTACACCCCCATGATGTCGAGCTTTGCGGGCGAGGCATTGTGTTCAACGCTGATGTCATCCATTAGGTGCGCCCCAAGTTTGCGAGTGCGGTAAATTTACGGGTAAGCGCGGCATGATTCAAGCCCGTATCGTTTCGCGTGCAGTGGTATCGGAGTGTAGCGGAGAGGGAGTTGTAGCCCGCGCCCGATTTGATTACCATACCCGCGCTTGCTGCTGGTGCCGCTGTACAGCAGTCTTCACGGAACGAAAAAAACTATGACCGTGTCTCAACGTCTCGCACTTGCGGCGCTCCCACTGCTGTTCATTTATTGCACGCTTGCGCGCGCCGAATCACGCTGCACGGAAAATGTCGCGACCGTGGTTTCCGTGCAGGGTAATGTCGATATGCGCGCGAAAGACGCGCAGGCGTGGCAGCCGGTAACAGCGGATGTGGAAATCTGCGCCGGTGACAGCGTCACCGTGCGCCGCTACAGCCGCGCGCTGCTGCGGCTGGCGCAGGAGCAGACCAACATACAACTCGGCGAAGGCAGCACGCTGACCTTGACCGGCGGCAAAGAGGAAGAATTTTCCGTCGTTGAATTACTCAAGGGCATCGCGCATTTCATCAGCCGCGTGCCGCACGCGCTCAAAATCAAAACGCCGTTTGTCAATGCGGCGGTCGAAGGCACCGAGTTTATTGTCAAGGTCGGCGACGAGCAGGCGTTGGTGTCGGTGACCGAAGGGCATGTGAACGCCGACAACGCCGCCGGGCGCATCATTCTGCAAAGCGGCCAGAGCGCCTTGACAACACGCGGCGCCGCCCCCGGTGCGTATACCATTGCCGACGCGATGGAAAGCGTGCAGTGGGCCTTGTACTACCCGCACGTGTTCGAGTTTGAACCGCAGGACATCACCAATTTCGGGCTGGAACCGTGGCGCGCCGTCATCGCCGACTCGGCGCGCGCGTTGCGTGCGAATGACTTACGCACGGCAATCACATTGCTGGAGCAAGCCGGTGACGGCATCACCAGCATGCAGTATTTGCTGTACCGCGCGCATCTGTTGCTGATGGTGGGGCGCGTCGGCGAAGCGCAGGAAGACATCGAGCGGGTGCTGGACGTGGATGCGACCAGCAGCGTTGCCTGGGTCATGCGCGCCGTCATCGCGGTAACCCAAGGCCGGGCGCAGGCCGCACTGGAAGCCGCGCAAAAAGCGGTACAGGCCGATGCGAATTCGGCACCGGCGCAGCTAGCGCTGTCGTATGCGTATCAGGCCCGCTTCGATCTGGACAGCGCACTGACCGCCGCACAGACCGCCACCAAAAAAAATGAAGGCAGCGCCCTGGCCTGGGCGCGCGTAGCCGAGCTGCAACTGATGCATGGCCGTCTCGACGCAACTTTGCTTGCGGCGCAACGCGCGGTGCG
>JANOOV010000123.1:0-1602 GCA_031421535.1 Gammaproteobacteria bacterium | reverse complement strand
TTACAAAGGCTGGGTGTTGCCACCCTCCAGTTAGAATTGAGCTCGGGTGAGGCGCAGTTCCTGTACACCGGGAAAATGGGCGGAAGCGAATGCAGGTGCTAATCACCGCACCTTGGCTGTCACGCGGGGCCGATGGACGGCGGGGGTGGTCAATGCCACAGAGGATCGCCTTCCTCATTCGGGCTTGTGCGTATCGACGCCAGTTAGACGTGGAGCGTGCCTGCATTCCTTCCATTAACTGTTTAGAAAGCGTTGCGCATCGAACCCCTGTTTTCGTTTCAACATGAAGTACACGGCCCGCCCCAATTTATGGGCGAGAATGGTCAAGGCGCGCGCCTTGTTGTGTTTGTTGGCCAGCTTTTCCAGCCACGCCTGTGCGGGCGGATTCTTGCGCAGGAATAAAACGGCCGCTTCACTGAACACCCATTTCAGATAGGCGTTACCGATTTTATTTCCGCCAGTGCCGTAGGTTTTACCCGCTGATTCCCGTTTGCATTTGATCAAGCGGCAATACGAGGCAAAGTCCTGCACGCTCGGAAAGCGCTCGATGGTGTGGATCTCACTGTACTTTCGGAGAAGCTGGGAAATCTGCTGGAGTTTACAGAGCATGTCGAGTCGACTGAGCATCTTCAGAGTATTCGGTACTGGCCAGAGCATATTCAACCGCCGCAACCTTCGCGCGCCGCAGAGTAGACATACCAAGTATGTCCTCTTCGGGTCGAAAGCAGCCGAACGGAATCTGTCAAAAGGCGGACCTTCTATTCACAATTTACCGGCACGTCGGGCATCGCTCTGCCCGGTTTCTATGAAAGCTTGCATTGGTCGGCGACGATGAAAAAGCCTTCAAGCATTGCGGTTCTCGCACTGGTTACGCTCGCTGCAATTCCCGCCGTGACGCAGGCTGAAGATAATGGCGTGGAATCCGCCCGGTTCCGCTGGGACATTGCCGGTGGCGTTTCAACGATTTCCGGCGGCAAGGTTGGGCTGGCGAATAGCGTAACGCTCGCCTATGACGACGCTGACCGGCGCATCTCGTATCGTCGTGTTCAGTACAGCGACCGTGCGATTTTCGGCGGCAAGGGAATTTGTCCCTTAGGCTGCGGTCACCAGGATCTGCTTGATACCGACGAGCTGCTTTACGGCTGGGTTCGTACTTCGGGAATGACGCGGTTTACGCTCCAGGGCGGGATCGGATATACGTAGAGCGATCAGTATTTCGGCGCACTGGGCAAAATCTCCGAACCGATGTTTCCCATTGTTGCCGGTGTGGTGATCGGTGATGCGCGCTACATGCGCTTTAAGTTGGAAGCAGAATACGTTTTGAATCAATCCCAGCCGTATTTTGGGGTGCTCCTGGCGGTCATGCTGGGGAGTGTGTGGTGACGAATGGGTCGATGATATCTAATTGTCGAGTCCATGCTCCAATGATGCAGGAGCAGCTACAGATTTCCTTCCTGCCGATTCCCACGCCAGCATCGCCACTTTGCGGTCTGTTCCCCAGCGATAGTGCCCGGTCTCGCCGGTTTGGCGAATGACGCGGTGGCATGGAATGAGGTAGCCGATGGTGTTGGCACCCATCGCCGTGCCGACGGCACGCTGCGC
>JANOOV010000122.1:0-6185 GCA_031421535.1 Gammaproteobacteria bacterium | reverse complement strand
AAACGAACTACTAGTCTCGCTTTGAATTGGAGATGGAATAATTATCCGGCGTCGCATCACGAACCAACCTGACATAGGCGCTTGCGATTGCCTCATCCGCATAACTGTCGCCATACATAAAATTCACACACCACTGTAGCTGGGCATTGCTCGCCAACGGCGTTGCTGTCCAATAGCTGCGCAAGGCGGTATTTGGGAACAGTGTTGGATTCACGGCCGGTGAGTGTCGGGTGAGATCAACGGTATTGCTCAATTCCGTAAGTGTCGGCAAACGCCACGGAGCATGTTGCTGCGCGTGATCGCGTGCTTGCACGAGGCTCATCGTGTGCGCGTTATCGGCGCAGGTGCCGCCGTTCCAACGTTGCCCCACACTGCACCGTTGCCAGATCAGACCGGTATGCCGGTCACGTACAGTGCTGTCTTCATCCATCCCAAAACGAATTCCCGTGAGTGTTGTACCGCCGCGCACCAAGCGCAGGTAAGCGGCATTTTCCCTGGGGTAGGAATAATCAAAGCCGTACGCAAAGCCCAGGCCCCAGGCACTGTGGGTATCACTCGCGTCGGGTGTTGCAGACCAGTAAAAATTCGCCACGGTATTCGGGAAGAAATCCGTATCAATGGTCGGCCCGGGATAGGGTCGGGTGTAGTCAACCAGCGAACGCAATTCCTCGCGCGTCGGCAAGCGCCAATCGTGTGCCCCGCACAGCCGGGTTGCGTTGACCGCCGCGATATAACCTGGCGCATCACAGGACGGCGTTGCGCAGCGCGCGACGGATGCTGTGGCATACCCGGTGTACGTGTGGCGCGCAGCGCGCAGCCCGGCAGCGTGGGATTTTATTTCCCAGACCAATCCGGTTTTGTTGTCTAACACACAGAGCCACGGTTCACTTGCTGCTACTTTGCGCCAAATGTTTCCAGCGGAATCAAGTTTGGTAAAGCGTGCGTGTACAGTTTCGATGGCGGGCGTATTCATGGTCGTGAGCGCGCTTGCGAGACCGAGAATCACGCGCACGATGATGCGTCCACACGTCACGCTGCGGTTTTGTGATTTGCTGCCGTAACAATGGTCGAAGGGTTGCATCCGCAGGGGTTACCGTAGTGGTTGGGCGGCCGTGCGACTATATATTAAAGGGTGAATCGCGTAGAATCTGCCGCACTGTGAACCTGCGCGGCGGTACATGGTTTATTGGGTAATTCTCTATGCAAGCCAAGGACGCATTCCAACATTTTTTTGCACGCACCCAACTGCTGGAGCGCTTGCCGTGGATGCTCGCGGCACTGCTCATTGCGGTCATTTGTTTTCGCGTGGCGCAGCTCACCTGGCGCGTTGTGCCGTTCACGGTAACGGAAGAAATCATTCCAGACGAGCCCACGATATCAACTTCGAAAATCGCCAAACCATTAGTCGAGGTCAGTCTTGGCCAATCGAATCTGTTCGGGCGCGTTGAGGTGACCGCACCCATCGTCGAAGAACAAGTGGTGGTTCCGGAAACGCGTTTGAACCTGACACTATTAGGTGTCATCGCCTCATCGACGGTGGGCACCGCCAAGGCCATCATCAGCGATGCCTCCGGCAATGAAGAATATTATTCCATCGGCATGCAAGTCCCCGGCGGCGCATCGCTTGAAGAAATTCATTCCGACTACGTGATGCTCAAGCGCAATAATCGCCTGGAGATACTGCGCCTGCCATCCGATGAATCCATTCTTGGGCAGCCGGCATTCGGTGGCGCAGGCATGCCGCCGAACATGTCACTGGAGCAATCAGGGCGCCATGTGTTGCCGCCCAACGGTGCGGGCGGCGATAACCGCAGCACCGGCGCCATGCTGCATGAGTATCGTGACGCGTTGAATCAAGATCCGCAAAGCATCATGGATCTGGTGCGCGCCGAGCCGGTGCGTGAAGGCAACCGGCTGATTGGCTATCGCGTCAGCCCGGGTCGCGACCGGCAATTATTGTCGCGCTTCGGTCTGCGCGCGGGCGATGTCGTGACGATGGTGAACGGCGTGCGTTTGGATAATCCCGTCAAGGGTCTGGAAATCATTCAGAACTTGCAGACCGCCGGCCAGGTCAATATCGAAGTGATGCGCAATGGTGTCGCACAGAGTTTTTCATTCGTCGTCGACTGAAGAGACCTTTGATTCCAAATTGCACTCATAAAGAATACTGCTATTGGCCCTTGCCGTACTCATGTGCTGCCTGCGGTCCTCCTGCCTTGTCTTTCTTTGGATGCAACTTACGAACGAACAGTTAACTTAAAGCAACTCATTGGAAGGGGTAGGGTATGGTTGGAATGTCTATCGCAAAACACAGCACCTGCATCGGCGCATTGTTGCTGATGTCGGCGGTTGCCGCATCCGCCGCCGAGAGTGTGACCTTGAATCTGAAAGGCGCGGATATCAGCGCACTGATCGGCACGGTGTCGGAAATCACCGGAAAAAATTTCATTGTCGATCCGCGCGTCAAAGGCAAGATCACCATCATCTCGTCGCGCCCGCTCGATAAAAAAGAAGTCTACGACGTATTTCTGTCGGTGCTTCAGGTGCACGGTTTTGCCGCCATCCCCTACGGCAAGGTCACCAAGATCATGCCCGATGCCGATGCCAAGCATCATGCCGCACCTAACGCAACCGACAAGACTCCCGGTGTCGGCGACGAAATGGTCACACGGGTCATTGAAGTCAAGAACGTCGCTGCCGCGCAACTGGTGCCCATTTTGCGGCCGTTGGTTCCGCCGCAAGGTCACATGGCCGCCTATCCGCAATCCAACATGCTGATCATCTCCGACCGCGCCATCAACATTGAGCGCCTGATCGAGCTCATCGCCCGCATCGATCAGCCGACCAGCGGTGAAGTTGAATTTATTAAATTGAATTACGCCGCCGCCGCCGACGTGGTGCGGGTATTGAATACCTTGCAGCAGCAAAGCAAAAAAGGTGATCCGCAGTCGCAGCAAGCCATGCTGGTGGCGGACGAGCGCAGCAACAGCCTGTTGATCGGCGGTGATCGCGGTGACCGCTTGCAATTGCGCGCCATTATCGCTCACCTCGACACACCAACCCAATCGGTCGGCGACACGCATGTGATTTATTTGCGTTACGCCAAGGCGAAAGATTTGGTGCCGGTGTTGACCGGTGTGCAAACCACCCAGGCCAAGGCCGCCAAGGCGGGCGGTGCTCCGGTTGGGGGCGTGCCACCGGGGGTGCCGGTGCAGATGGGCGGCAGCAGCGGAGCGGGTAGCGACATTTTTAATATTCAGGCCGACGAGAGCAGCAACGCGTTGGTGATTACCGCGCCTGCGGCGGTATTCCGTTCCCTGGAATCGGTAATTCGTCAGCTCGATGTGCGTCGCGCACAGGTGCTGGTGGAGGCTATTATTGCGGAAGTTTCCACTAATATGAGCAATCAGCTCGGTGTGGATTGGGCGGTGCTGGATCGTGGTGCGGGTAATCGCCCGGCGGCCATTTCAAATTTCGGTAACGGCTTGAGTAATGCCATCAGCGCCAGTGTGAGCGGTTCGACCACCGGCATTTCGGCTCCGTCCGGAATTACTTTTGGCCTGGGCCGAATCGTCAAAGATGGCCTGAGCTTCGCTTCGGTATTACATGCGTTGAAATCCGATGGGACAACCAACGTGTTGTCAACACCCAATATCGTCACGCTCGACAACGAAGAGGCGAGCATTTTTGTCGGCGACCAGGTATCCGTGCCGACGGGTTCGTTCACCAGCACGGGCACCGGCGGGAGCGCGAGTCCATCCAGCCCGTTTACGACCTTTGCTCCTGCCAAGGTTGGTATCGATATCAAGGTGAAACCGCAAATCAGCGAAGGCGACAGCATCAAGCTGGACTTCGAACAGAAGGTGGAAAACTTCGACGCCAGCGCTCCGGGTGAACCGGGTAGCGCAAACATAAAGACTAATTTGCGCACGATGAAAACCACAGTCATGGTGGATAGTGGGCAGGTCCTGGTTTTGGGTGGTTTAATCAAGGACGATGTGAAGGAGGGCAATTCCCGCATCCCTTTGTTAGGTGACATCCCTTTTTTGGGCGCGTTGTTTCGCAACAAAACCAGTTCGAAAACCAAAACTAACCTGATGGTGTTTCTGCGCCCAACCGTGATCCGCGATGTTGAAACCGGTATCCGCGTTACCAACGGAAAATATGATTACATTCGTAACAAACAGGCGGAGATGCGCGACAACGGCGTCGGCATGATTTCCGACAAGGAAATTCCCGTACTGCCGGATTTAAAGGATTTTGTCGGCGTGCCGCGCAAGGAAGAAAAGAAAGAGCGTAGCGAGCCCATTGTCGCACCGGCTGTTCCGCCTGCTGAATTACCCGTTGCTCCGCCTGTCGTGATTCCCGATCCGCCCGCTGTGATTCCCGACCAGCAGTAATAATGTCATGACCCAGGACTCCAATATCCCCGCGTTCGCGCCGGACGAGGCTGCACCGACTCCGCTGGAGGCGACGCTCGTTCCCGGCGCAGCACGTCCAAAACATTTGCCGTTCGTGTACGCCAAACGCCACGGCGTATTGGTGGATGTGATTCATGCCGATCATGTGAAACTGCTATTCCGCAAAGGCGTGCCGATGCACACCTTCGCGGAAGTGCGGCGTTTTTTCGGCCTGCCGTTACGCATGCAAATGATCGAGCTGGATCATTTCGACGCCCTGCTGCAAAAAGCCTACGAAGGCGGCAGCGGCGCGGCGTTGGACATGATGGGCGACATGGATGAAGAGGCGAATCTTGCCGAGATCGCGCAGGAACTCAACGAGCCGGAAGACTTGCTCGAAAGCGCCGACGACGCGCCCATCATCCGGTTGATCAACGCACTGCTGACGCAGGCGATCAAGGAAAATGCCTCCGACATTCACATCGAGCCGTTCGAGTCGCGTCTGGTGGTGCGCTTCCGTGTCGATGGCATGCTGCGTGAGGTGCTTGAACCACGGCGCGCACTGGCGTCGCTGATCTCGTCGCGCATCAAGGTCATGGCCAAGCTTGACATTGCCGAGAAGCGCTTGCCGCAAGACGGGCGCATTTCGTTGCGCATCGCCGGGCGCGCGGTGGACGTGCGCGTCTCGACTATTCCCACCGGCCAGGGCGAGCGCGTGGTATTGCGCCTGCTCGACAAACAGGCCGGGCGTCTGGTGCTTGAACAACTGGGTATGGAACCCAATTGTCTGGCGCGCATCGACACGCTGATTCATCGACCGCACGGCATTATTCTGGTGACCGGTCCGACCGGTTCGGGCAAGACCACCACGCTGTACGCCGGGCTTGCGCGCATCAACAACAAGACGCGCAACATCATGACGGTCGAAGACCCGATCGAGTATTACATCGACGGCATCGGCCAGACGCAGGTCAACACCAAAGTCGAGATGACGTTTGCGCGCGGCCTGCGCGCTATTTTGCGCCAGGATCCGGACGTGGTGATGGTGGGTGAAATCCGCGACGTCGAAACCGCGCAGATTGCCGTGCAAGCCAGCTTGACCGGCCACTTGGTCATGTCAACCTTGCACACCAACAGTGCCGTGGGCGCAGTCACGCGTTTGCGCGATATGGGTGTCGAGCCGTTTTTGCTGTCGTCTACTTTATTGGGGGTGGTCGCGCAGCGCCTGTTACGCAAGCTTTGCCCGCATTGCAAGAAGCCTTACGTCGCCAATATCAAAGACTGCGCTGCGTTCGGTTTTGATCCGAAAAAACCGCCCACGCTCTATCATCCTGAGGGCTGCGCGCAATGTAATTTTCATGGCTATCACGGCCGCACCGGTATTTATGAATTAGTCGAGATCGACGACCCGCTGCGCGGCATGATCCACGATGGCTCGGGTGAGCACGAACTGGAAACACATGCCCGCAAGTTCAGCCCCAGCATCGCCGCCGACGGCGTACGTCTGGTGCTGGAAGGCAAGACCGCGCTGGAAGAAGTAATGCGTGTAATTCGCGAAGGGTAGGATGGTGTGGGATTCTCTTCGTTATTGACATGGCCTGACTTGTTGGTCCAACGGAGCGTTCCTTCCCCCTGCAAGGGGGAAGGGGTGCCTTATGCCGACGATTAAGGTTCTTTGAAATTATTAAGCCCCCTCACGACACCTCCAGCAATTCAATCCAATGTTTCACCGACACGCGCGCCTGTGTTGACAGATGCAACTGACAGCCGATGTTGGCGGTGACG
>JANOOV010000121.1:0-2502 GCA_031421535.1 Gammaproteobacteria bacterium | reverse complement strand
TCGTGCCGCAGGCGCTGCCCGTGGGCCCATCCAGTTTCCCGTTGGCGGTGGTCAGGCTGTAGGTCGCGCGCGCCAACGTGGTCATGTTGAAGGTCTCCACGTTATTGCGGATGCGGTCGAACTGATGCAGGAATTGCGGATGATTCCCGCGCGGTTTGGACATGCCCATGCCATGCGCGTCGCGGTTCGCGGCGACGGTACAAGTGGGATCGGTCGCGCAGTTTTTCCCGTTGTCGGGATCGGCATAGAGAACGGTCGCGACCGGTGTATTCACGGCGCCGGAGGGGGGCGGGAAAGCGGTGACGTCAAAGCGGTAGATGGTGAACTCCGACTCCTCCGGGAAGGCCGTGGAGGTGCCCACGTTGATGTGCATTTTGCCCCCGGCCTCAGCGCCGCCGCAGCCTGCGTTACGGATCACGCTGCTGGTGTACTCGGCGATGATCGCCATCGGGCTCACCGTATAGTCCACCACGAACATGCCACCGCCGCCCAAGGTAACAAAGGTATGCCGGTTATCGCTGGCGGCGATCGGGCAGATCACGGTATTGGCGGGGCGGATCCCGGCGGCTTGTTTCAACGCGCCGCTGGGGGTCAACGTGCTCTGGCCATCGGGCACCGTGCCCACGACCGAGCCGATGGGCAGGCTGGGATCGGCAACCGGCGGCGCGGTGATACGGCCGGTACCGCCGACCATATCCAGGCTGGCGGCGGCGTCAAACACGGCGGACACGATATTTTTTCCACTGGCATCCCAGGTGATGTTAACGCGCTCCAGCATTCTGCCGAACTGGTTGGCGACCAGCAGGTATTTGCCGTCAGGGCTCCAGAACGACATGTGATTCTGCCGTCCGGTGCTGGTGCCGGTGGTGCGGAACAGCGCCACGGCGGTTTTGGTGCGTGCGTCCACGATGCCCAAGTGGCCGCTGCCCACGAAATTAACATTCATGTAATTGTGATTGGGGCTGGGCAGACCGCCGTGTAAGCGGACCACGTTTGCCCCCGTGCCCAGCAGGGCATTGGGGAACACAGCGGCTGCGTCCAGATTGAGCGGGAGGTTCACCGGCGGCTCCATCTTCAGGTGCTTGCTGCGGTAGACGCGCAGGAAGCCGCCGTGTGTGCCGGTGTCGGCGGTGGCGGAGAACCCCCGGCTGTTGGTCTGGTCGCTGACCCAGACCTCGTAGTTGTCGTCGTCATCGTCCGCGAATGCCGGGGGCATAGCGGCGAGGCTGGCCGTCAACGGCAGCATGAGCAATGTGCGGGTTGTAAATGCTTTCATGATCTCCCCTCACTGGTTGTGATTACGGAAAAACGTTATGGACAAAGCCGACTGATCGTATCAGACCTGCCAATTTCTACACATGCTTAGTGTTTGGCCGTCGGGTGAGAGGACGGCGGCATTTACCGGGCCATTCGTCACATAAAAATCAGTCAGTGGGATTGCGTCGGCAGGGCTAGCTTCACTTCCACCCCCACCCTCACAACCCGCAAGACCGAATACGCCCAACACAATGACGACCAAGCCCGTGACCGTCCAGCAAGAATGAGATCTCATGGAACTTCCTTTATAGCGGTTGATTCAATGGCCGATGTTACATCGGGCCCCAATTAAATTGTGAGACGGGTGAAATAATTTCGCCTGCTACACTGACCGCCTATGCTCGACGTGCTGTTACAAATGGCTTTCCTCATTGTTTGCGGCGTGGTTTGGCGGGCGACCAAACCGGGCGGCATCGACGTGGATCAAATCCGTCAAGTCCTGACCGGTCTGGTGTATTACCTGTTTCTGCCCGCGTTGGTGCTGGGGGTGTTGTGGCAAACACCGTTGTCGATGGACACGCCGCGCATTGCGTTGTCCGCCGCGTGCGGTGTGATCGGCGGCTTGTTGCTGAGCTGGTCGATTTGCAGCAAGCGCCGCATGCCGCGTCTGGTCACCGGCACGGTGATGCTGGCGGCGGCATTTCCCAATGCCATCTATCTGGGCTTGCCGGTGCTGGAAGCGGCATTTGGGCCAGCCGGTCGCAGCATCGCGATTCAATACGATCTGTTTGCGTGCACGCCGTTGCTGCTCACGGTCGGAATTATGGTCGCGCATCATTACAGCGTGCGTCCGACGTTCGCCCATTCGACCGTGGCGCTGTTGAAAACGCCGCCGTTGCTCGCCGCGATGCTGGCCGTGATGTTCAACCTCTCCGAAGTCCCGCTACCGGAAACCATTTACAACGGGTTGAGTTTGATGGGCGGTGCGGTTTCGCCGCTGATGTTGATCGCGTTGGGCTTGAGCCTGCGGTGGGATGCGTTGCGCGTCGCGTACGCGTGGCCGATTGCCATCGTTACGGGCATTCAGTTGGTGTTGATGCCGGTCTGGGTGTGGCTGGCGGCGCAATTGTTTGGCTTGTCCGGCGACACGCTGTCCGGTGTGGTGCTGGAGGCGGCCATGCCCAGCATGGTGCTCGGTATTGTGATTTGCGATCGCTACGGTCTTGACACCAATCTGTATGCGGC
>JANOOV010000120.1:0-1861 GCA_031421535.1 Gammaproteobacteria bacterium | reverse complement strand
TTTTCCCGCACACGGCTTTCCGATGTTCTTCACATCAAGACATGCGCCGCTTTCCAGCCCGCAGTGGTCGGAACCTTGTAAAGCCCATAGCGCGTGTACAACAGGTGGCCGGGGAATCGCCGGTAGGCGGTTGCCCGGTCTTTGACCTTGTGGCGTTTCATCAGGTGCGTGCGCAAACGTTCTTCCGCATGCGTACGCACCTTGCTCAGTACCTGTGTGGAGTTCCGGTAGTGGAAGTAGCCCGCCCACCCTCGCAGGCTGGCGTTCATGTTCCGGATAATATCGTCCAACGGCACCGGCGTGAGTTCACGCCCGGTCTGTTGCTTGATACGCGCTTTGATTTTCGCAAAAGATTTTGGCGCCGGACTTACCTGCGTGTAGCGTTTGCCCGTACGCCAACTCGTGCTCACCTGAATCGCAAAACCCAAGAAGTTGAAGCTCGCTTGGGTGGCGTCCACAATGTGCGTCTTGGCTTCGTTAAGGCTTAAGCCCAGACGTTCCAGTACGTGACGCACCACCTTCAGCGGTTCCTCGACTTCTTTTCGGCACATCACCACAAAGTCATCCGCGTAACGCACAAGATGTGCTTGCAGCTTTCCTTTGAGGTGCTGCCGTTGCCAAATCCGATCCAGAATATGCAGGTAGCAGTTGGCCAACAGCGGTGAGATGACGCCGCCTTGCGGCGTGCCTTTGCGGTTGGACTTTCCACCGCCTACGGTCTTCCTCACTCCGCGCTCGTCTTCGCCGATGATCGGGGCTTTGAGCCATTGTTTGATGAGGTGCAAGATGCCCCCATCGACAATGCGTTCGGCCACCACGGCCAGCAGCTTGGCGTGTGGAATGCTGTCAAAATACTTCGACAGGTCGGCATCGATAACTTGGGTGTGACCTGCCCGTAACGCATTGGCGATGTCGTCCACGGCATCGTGGGCCGATTTCTTGGGCCGGAATCCGTACGAGTTCGGACAGAAGTCGGCTTCAAAGATCGGTTCGATGATGAGTTTCACCGCCATTTGCGCGACCCGATCGCGGACGGTTGGTATTCCCAGCGGACGCAGACTGCCATCCGCCTTGGGAATCATGACGCGCCGTACCGGTTGGGCTTGGTAGGTTTTGTGCCTCAGGTCTTGGGCCAGTTCCAACAAAAACGTTTCTATCCCGATTCCGCGCTCGATGGCCTCGAAGCTCATTCCGTCAACGCCGGGACTGCCTCGGTTGGCACGGACCAGTCGCCATGCGTGATGGAGGATATCCTCACGGCTGACCTTGTCGTAGAGCGCGTAAAAACGATAGGCCGGTTCGTGCTTGGCCTTGATGTAGAGCTTCTTCTGTAGCGTCCTGATCACATCTGGGGTGGTTAGCGACATCGCAATCCCCTGACCCTCTGCTCTTCGGTTGCATGAACAAAGCAGGGTCCCTTCCCTCGGCCGGGGTTGTGTTGTCCCTCGGATTCAAGCGGTACTACGGACCCCTCCGACTCCCGTTCCGGGCCGCTGCGCTTTCGTTTCCTTATACGCATCAGTCGATGGTCTCCCCACCTCCGCAACGGGTCTCCAGCACTGGGCAATAAATCTTCGATCACATGCCGTCCTTGCTACCCCGGGAGTCAACGCACGCCACTTCCGTTATTCCAGCGCGCATCCAACGGCCTTCCCCTTCTGACCACAGGGTCGGCTTCTCCATTGCATTAACGAGGCTACTCATAGGTTCACTTGCGTTACGGCCTGCAACCTTGCTGTTTGGAAACTCACGACCCCGTGTTACCACGACGCCGCTTCCTCATGCTACCAAGGCGTACGGACAACTCCTTGGACGGGACTTTAACCCGCTAGACGTACTGCTGTTACTGCGAACGGTCAGG
>JANOOV010000119.1:0-6035 GCA_031421535.1 Gammaproteobacteria bacterium | reverse complement strand
CTGGCCTGCAACACCGGCAGCGCGGCAGCGATCACCGCCGCGACGTAGCCGTGGGTGCCGGGGTCGGGCAACTGCTGCGGCAAATACAGCAGCGCCTGATTGGCATAATCGAACGGACTGTCCCAACGCCGCGTGACCGCGCCTTCCACTCCGATGCGGCGCGCGAAATGGCTGAAGTCGTCGCCTACCGCCAAAGTCGCCGAGGTGAAAATCCACGTACCTTTGCGCTGCTGCATGACATTGCCAAGCACTGGCCCCACGTCCAGCGGCGTGAGATTCAACACGAACGAGCGCGTATGCGTTTCCAGCCATTGCAGATGATTCTGCGGCGGCGCAGCGTCAAACGACGCCAGCCGCTCAACCAGCGTGAGGCTGCGCCGCCAGCAACTTTCCAGGCCCTTGCCGCGCTGTGCCGCCGGTGCGAGTGCGGCACACAGCTCACGCAAACATTCGCGCAGCCGCATCATGGCGTCCACCACGGCGAGGTTGCGCTTGACCTCGCTCCACACCGTGCGGCGCGACTCGTGCCCCAAGGCCGCACGCACATTGCGGACGGCGATTTGCAGTTGGTCGGCGGTCTCGATAATTTCCACCGCATCGCCCGCCTCTTTTTTTTGCTCGATGGTGGCGTCGGTTGAAAGCTCCACCAGTTGCCGACTGCTGACCGACTGCCCAAAGAAATTCGCCGCGACCTGGGGCAACTGATGCGCCTCATCGACGATATAGGCGTGCGCGCCCGGTAACAGCTCGCCGTAACCTTCGTCCCGCAGTGCCAGATCGGCGCAAAACAAATGATGATTCACCACCACGATGTCGGCCGCCTGCGCTTCGCGCCGCGCCTTGGTCAGAAAACAGTCGGAAAATTTCGGGCACTGCTGCCCCAGGCAATTGTCTCCGGTTGACGTGACCTGCGGCCACACGGTGGCGTCTTCGGGAATTTCTACGAGCTCGGCAATATCACCACTGCGCGTGCGCCGCGCCCAGTCGCGCACGCGCTGGATATCGCCACCCTGCTGCGGGGTGCGGAACAAGGTATCTTGACCCGACAATTCCAGCCGGTGCAAACACAGGTAATTCGCGCGCCCCTTGAGCAGCGCCACACGCACCGGTGCGCCCAGCGCACTGCGCACCGTGGGTAAATCGCGATGAAAGATTTGATCCTGCAAATTCTTGGTGCCGGTCGTGACAATTACACGCTTGCCACTGAGCAAGGCGGGCACCAGATAAGCGTAGGTTTTGCCAGTACCGGTACCGGCCTCGGCGATCAATACACCGCCGTCCTGCAAGGTCGTGGCTACCACTTCGGCCATGTCCTGCTGCGCCGCACGCGGCGCATAGCCGGGGATGTGCTGCGCCAGCGCACCCTGGGGGCCTAAGATGTCATGCATTGATTCCATAGGCTTGCTACAAAAGTTCAGGAGTGCGACGAAGAGCCCGTCGTGTTCACGGTATCAGATGCAGGCTCAGTTCATCGCGATACTAATGCCTATGTAGCCCCGGTGGCTTACCGTCGGGGTGGATATTCAACTGGCTGCCGTATGGTCCACGGGGGGTAACAAACAGCGGGTATATCGGAATTAAAAATCCATGCTGGCGGCATCTCATGCCCCGAATGCAAACCAGACCAACAGACATGTAATGTCCCGGTTAAAAAATATCTTCGGCGATGGCATTTTCCTGCCTTCGGTTAGAAACGATGTGCCGAAGTTAACGCTTCTGCGGCATTTCTGCAGGCTGTGCGCAATCCAAGCAGGTTGCTAAAAATAAATCAAAACCGCAACTCCAAACCTAACTGCCCGCCGCGCTGCACGACCTGCTCGTTCTCAAACTGTTTAGAGTTGAAATTGACGCGCACGTTTTGGTAGCTGATGTAGGCAATCGCCGAGGGCAGCACTTCGTAGCCGAGGCGCGCGTTGAGTTCCCACAAATTGTCGGCGTCCAGAAAGGTGACAATATTCGGCGAAAAATGCGCGCCCGCGCTCAACAGCAGGCGGTTGCTCTGCGCCGGGCGGTACAGCAGCGCACCGCCGATTCCCACGCCAAGATATTCACGGTGCTTGGTTTTGCCCACATATGCCTTGAACCCCACGCTGGCGTCTAGCCCTGGCGCTTTACTGCCGGCCTCGTCGGTGATATGAAACCACGCGTCGAACATCGCGTTGTCTTTGGTGTTGTACAGCGCGCCCACGCCCGCTTCTTTGCGTCCCTGCGGCGACGTGCTGACGTCTTTGCCATAGCGCACGCGCACGCTTTCGTTGCTCAGGCCCAGGTCAAGCGAGCTGGCCGCCTGCGCGACGCCGCAAGTTAACAACGCGCCGACGCACACACACACACAACGGGAATGAATTTTCACGGGGCAACTCTCATTGGGTTATTGGGGCCGTGTCATGGTAGCCATGCTATTTGCGCAATGCAAGTTGCCGGGCGGAGCAAAAACTGCGCGAGAAAAGTTGCAAAACATGGGGCGCCGTAGAGTGACTTCGGTTTGTGAGCGCATTCAACCTTCTCGCCCATCTTTCAGCACCTTGTGCGCCCTCGCGACGCGTACTGACAGCCTGCTGAAAACTCCCGGTTTCAGCTAGAATGGCCGCCATGTTGATCCGAGCGCGATTTCATTCAAGAAAAATTCCTCCAAGTCGGCGCGCCCAGCGCAAATTTTGGTTTTTTCTACAGCAGCTTCATCGCCACCCACTCAGGACTTACTCATGTCTGACATCCACGCCCACCGCATCCTGATTCTCGACTTCGGTTCGCAATACACCCAGCTCATCGCACGCCGCGTGCGCGAGGCGGGGGTGTATTGCGAACTGCATCCTTACGACATGAATGATGCCGCGCTGCGTGCGTTTAAACCCAACGGCATCATCCTGTCCGGTGGGCCAGACTCGGTGTATGAAACAGCGGCGATGCGCGCACCGCCGCCGGTGTTCGAGTTGGGCGTGCCGGTGCTTGGCATTTGTTACGGTATGCAGACCATGGCGGCGCAATTGGGTGGCGTGGTGCAAGCGGCGGCGCAGCGTGAATTTGGGTATGCGCAGGTGCGCGCACGCGGACATTCGGCGCTGCTTAAAGATATCGAGGATCACACCACGCCCGAAGGCTTCGGCATCCTGGATGTGTGGATGAGCCACGGCGACCGGGTCGAGACATTACCGCCGGGTTTCAAAGTGATCGCCAGCACCGACAGCGCGCCGATCTCCGGCATGGCCGACGCAGCGCGCAAATTCTACGGCGTGCAATTCCATCCCGAAGTCACGCATACGCGTCAGGGTGCGCGCATCATTCAGCGCTTTGTGCACGATATCTGCGGCTGTGCGGCGCTGTGGAACGCGGGCAATATCATCGACGAAAATGTGCGGAGCATTCGCGCGCAAGTGGGCAAGGACGAAGTGTTGCTCGGCTTGTCGGGCGGCGTGGATTCCTCCGTGGTCGCCGCGCTGTTGCATCGCGCCATCGGCAAACAGCTCACCTGCGTATTTGTCGACAACGGGCTGCTGCGCCTCAATGAAGGCGATCAGGTCATGGCGACCTTCGCGCAGCACATGGGCATTCGCGTGATTCGCGTCAACGCTGAGCAACGCTTTCTCTCGGCGCTCGCCGGTGTCGTCGATCCCGAACGCAAGCGCAAAATCATCGGCAATTTGTTCATCGAAGTGTTTGAAGAAGAAGCTGCCAAGCTCGAAAATGCCACCTGGCTGGCGCAGGGCACGATTTATCCCGACGTCATCGAATCGGCCGGTTCCAAAACCGGCAAGGCCAAAGTCATCAAGTCGCATCACAACGTCGGCGGCCTGCCCGAGCACATGAAACTCAAATTGCTCGAACCGTTGCGCGAGCTGTTTAAAGACGAAGTGCGCAAGATCGGCGTGGAGTTGGGCTTGCCGTCCGACATGGTGTGCCGCCACCCGTTTCCCGGTCCCGGTTTGGGTGTGCGCATTTTGGGCGAGGTGAAAAAAGACTACGCCGACATTCTGCGCGGCGCCGATGCCATCTTCATCGAAGAGTTGCGCGCCGCCGGTTGGTATGACCAGACCAGCCAGGCGTTCGCAGTGTTTCTGCCAGTGAAATCCGTGGGCGTGATGGGCGACGGCCGCCGTTACGACTACGTGGTCGCGCTGCGCGCCGTGCAAACCATTGACTTCATGACCGCGCAGTGGGCGCATCTGCCCTATGAGTTGCTCGGCAAAGTGTCCAGCCGCATCATCAACGAAGTGCGCGGCATCTCGCGCGTGACCTATGATATTTCTGGCAAGCCGCCCGCAACCATCGAGTGGGAATGATCTGAGTTTCTTCGAAATTTATGTGCCATTATTCTAGCGTTAAACCATAAATGTAGCTAAAATAATGACACTATGGCAAAAACGATTGCTCCCTTGCTGCCGTCGACCACCGAGCTGCTGCGTCGCTTGGGTGATCGCTTGCGTCTGGCGCGACTGCGTCGGCGGCTGACCGCCAAGCAGGTCGCAAAGCGTGCGGGTATGGCGCCGATGACCTTGCGCAGCTTGGAGCGGGGAGGCGCGGGCGTGACGATGGGCGCCTATCTCGCGGTCATGCAGGTGCTCGGCCTTGAGAAGGATATGGACCTGCTGGCCGCAGCGGACTCACAGGGACGTGAATTGCAGGACGCTCGATTGCCGATCCATAACAAGGTGCCGATGCGCGCCGCGCCATCGGTATCCGCAGGCTCGATGCCGCGCAAGCGCGCCATGCCTACTAAGCTGCGCAAAACTTCTCAACGGAAAAACGCCCCGGCCGCGCCAATCAAAAAACAGCGCAAGTCCAGCAAGAGTGTCGGCTGGATTGAGAAGGGCGGCTTTACCAGCGGCCAGTCGCTGCTCGATCTGATCGATCCCAGGCTGCCTTCTGCATCACCGTCGAAGAAGAGACGTTGACGCATGGCCATGGCCATCGCTGTCTATGCAGACTGGGAGGGATTGCCCGCGCCGCTGCGTCTGGGCGTATTGCGGGTGCAGCGCAACGCAGGTCGAGACATTTTTGAATTCGAGTTCGACGCCGCCGCTCTGGCGCACCGGGCGACGGTCAACCTGCGGCTCGACCCCCGGCTGAGTCTGTTTGAGGGCCAACAGCATCCGCCGCAGGGTCAAGAGATTTTCGGAGTTTTCGCCGACGCCAGTCCGGATCGCTGGGGTCGGATGTTGATGCAGCGGCGTCTGGAGCGCGAGAAGCGGGCAGGGCAAGCGTCCAAGAACGCGCGCTTGCATGAGTCCGACTATCTGTTGGGTGTGCATGATGCCTTTCGCATCGGTGCGCTGCGGTTTCGGCTTGATGATACCGGCGACTTTCTCGACAACCGGTACGTTATGGCGGCACCGCCGTTCGTCCAACTGCGCGAGCTGGAAGCCGCGAGCCTCGCGCTGGAGCGCGACGCAGACAACACCGCCGCAGCGGGTGACGATTGGTTGCGCATGCTGATTGCACCCGGCGGTTCGCTCGGCGGCGCGCGTCCGAAGGCCAGTGTGGTCGATCCGAACGGCCACTTGTGGATCGCCAAGTTTCCCAGCGTGCGCGACCCGCATGACGTAGGTGCGTGGGAATTGGTGGTGCATACGCTGGCGCGCAGTTGCGGACTGCGCGTGCCCGAAGGCTTGGCACGCCGCTTCGCGAGCCCGCATCACACGTTTCTCGTGCAGCGTTTCGACCGCACCACGGAAGGGCGGCGGCTGCACTTCGCATCGGCGATGACACTGTGCGGCCACCAGGATGGCGACGATGCATCGACGGGGGCGAGCTATCTGGAAATCGCCCGCGTGCTGATCGATCACGGCGCACAGACCGGTGCCGATCTACGCGAACTATGGTCGCGCATCGTGTTCAACGTGCTCGTATCCAACACGGATGACCATCTGCGTAATCACGGCTTTATCCTGGTGCCTGGCAAAGGTTGGCGTTTGTCCGCAGCGTACGACATGAATCCCGTGCCCGAGTCTCATGGCTTGAAGCTCAACATCAGTGAGGCCGACAACGCGCTGGATCTCGACTTGATCCGTTCGGTGGCGCCGTATTTTCGCGTCGAT
>JANOOV010000118.1:0-4903 GCA_031421535.1 Gammaproteobacteria bacterium | reverse complement strand
GCGCGCCGTTGCATGGAAGCCGCGCTACGCAATGCCCACCTCAATGCCGAACAGATTCAGTACATCAACGCCCACGGCACCTCGACTCCGCAGGGAGACGCCGCTGAAACCCAAGCGGTAAAATCCGCCTTCGGCGCACATACCTACAAGGTGGCAATGAGCTCCACTAAATCCATGACCGGGCACCTGCTCGGCGCGGCCGGGGGCATCGAAGCGGTGTTCTGCGCGTTGGCGATTCGCGATCAAGTCGCGCCACCGACCATCAATCTGCACAACCCTGGTCCTGCCTGCGACCTCGACTACGTGCCGCACACCGCGCGCCCGATGAAAATCGACGCGGTTATGTCGAATTCGTTCGGCTTCGGCGGTACCAACGCCACGTTGATTTTCCGAAAAATATAGATCTCCGTACAACTACTCCAATTTCTTCCGGGTGATGTCGCTCCGATTTTCTCGGATCAATCAGATGCAGTTCATCTTGTACCTCGCGTTGGATTTGATAATAATGGCCGCCCTTTTCTTAAGCTTCAGGAGTCCATCGTATGCGGCCCAGCGGACGTGCACCAAACGAGTTGCGTCACGTCACATTTACCCGCTCTTACACCAAGCATGCGGAAGGCTCGGTGCTGGTGGAATTCGGCGATACCAAAGTCATTTGTACCGCCTCGGTCAACGAGGGTGTGCCGCGCTTTTTGAAAGGTAAAGGCCAAGGCTGGGTGACGGCGGAATACGGTATGTTGCCGCGCTCCACCGGCCAACGCATGGATCGCGAAGCGGCGCGCGGCAAGCAGGGCGGGCGCACCATGGAGATTCAGCGCTTGATCGGCCGAGCATTACGCGCGGTGGTTGATGCCCAGGCGCTGGGCGAGCGTACCATCACCATCGATTGCGATGTGATCCAGGCCGACGGCGGCACCCGCACGGCGTCGATCACCGGAGCCTACGTCGCGCTGGTCGATGCGATGGACTCTATGCGGCGCAACAAGCTTATCAACAAGAACCCGTTACACGGCCACGTTGCGTCAGTTTCGGTGGGTATCTACAAAGGCCAGCCGGTGCTGGATCTGGACTACGTGGAAGACTCCAGCGCCGAAACCGACATGAACATCGTGATGAACGACGCCGGTGCGTTTATCGAATTACAAGGCACGGCGGAAGGCCATGCGTTTCGTTTTGAGGAGCTGCAGTCGATGGTCGAGCTGGCGCGCCACGGCATCACCCAGTTGATCGCCAAACAACAAGCGGCACTTAAAGGATGATCTTTGGTCACCGCGTCGTGCTGGCGTCCAACAACAAAGGCAAGCTGCGCGAGTTCGCGGACCTGCTTGGTGGGCTGGATCTCGACATTATTCCGCAGGCGCAGTTGGGGGTGAGTGATGTCGAAGAAACCGGTCTCACGTTCGTCGAAAACGCGATCATCAAGGCGCGTCACGCAGCGCGCATCACCGGACTGCCCGTCATTGCCGACGATTCCGGAATTGAAGTTGACGCATTAAATGGCGTGCCGGGCATCTACTCCGCGCGTTACGCGGGTTCGGGTGCAAGCGACGACGCCAACAATAAAAAATTATTGCAGGCACTCGACGGTGTGCCAGAGGCGCAACGCGGCGCGCGTTACCAATGCCTGATCGTTTATCTGCGGCACGCGCTCGATCCGACGCCGATCATCTGTGGCGGAAGCTGGGAGGGGCGGATATTGACAGAACCGCGCGGCTTCGGCGGGTTTGGTTACGACCCGCTGTTTTTCGTGCCGACGCACCAATGTTCCGGGGGCGAGCTGGATGCAGTGGAAAAGAATCGCATCAGCCATCGGGGCCAGGCGTTGCGCAAGTTGCTCGACGCGCTGGGTGCGTCGTAACGGGATTAATGCGGGCGTTGCAATCCATCCTCAACAGCGATGCGTTTTGCTTTTCCGGCCAGCAGTTCGACCAGCTCCAGCGCAAAATCCATCGCCGTGCCCGGGCCGCGCGACGTAATCACAAAGCCATCCCGGACCACCGGCGCGGGTTCCAGCGTGACATTCTGCAACTGAAGTTTTTCCAGCGTGCCGGGAAAAGCGGTGGCGCGTTTGCCGTTCAGTAAACCTGCATTGGCGAGCACTTTCGGCGCAGCGCAAATCGCCGCCGTGAATTTTTGCGCAGCGGCCATTTTCTGTAGCAGAGGTTTCAAACGCGTGTCTTTATCGAGATTGTCCGCGCCCGGCTGACCGCCGGGCAGGACCACCATGTCGTATTCATCATGCAGAGCATGTTCCAGCGTGGTGTCGGGTATCAACACCGTGCCGCGACTGGCCGTGACGGGGCGATCATCCAGCCCTGCACTGACCACCTGTATCCCGGCGCGGCGCAGCACATCAATAATCGTCACCGCTTCCAGTTCTTCGCAGCCTTGCGCCAGCGGCACCAGCACTTTGGCCATCACGGTGACTGCATTGTTACCACGACCCGGCGCAAAGCCAGCGCCGAGACGCGAATCACTTGGTGCTGGCCTTAAGGATGCGCATGCCTTTGAGCATGTTTAACGCTTCGTACAAAGCGTAATCGGTTTTAGCCAGACTCGCGGGTGGGTTCTCATCCTTGGCGGGTGCTGCCGTTTTGTTGCCGGACTTATCTTTGTCCTTGTCCATCTGTACGTTTTTGAGATGGCCGTTGAGATCCGCTTCCTTGATCGAGCCGAGCGCCGCCGGTTCCGCGTCCGCAACCTTTAATTGCTCCAACAGGATGTCGGGCTTGATGCCGTCGGCCTGGATCGAACGACCGGAAGGTGTGAAATAACGCGCCGTGGTGAGTTTGATCGCCGAAGTGTTGCTGGGTAGCGGCAGAATGGTTTGTACCGAACCTTTACCAAAAGATTGCGTGCCCATGATCACGCCGCGTTTGTGATCCTGCAATGCACCGGCCACGATTTCCGACGCGGATGCCGAGCCGCCGTTGATGAGCACCACTAACGGCGTGCCGTTTAATACATCGCGCGGCGTGGCCTTGAATTGCAGCCTGGAATCTTCGACGCGCCCTTCGGTGTAGACGATCAGGCCTTTTTCCAGAAAGGCGTCGGACACCGACACCGCCGCGTTCAACACGCCGCCGGGATTGTTGCGCAAATCCAGCACCATGCCGTAGAGATTTTCTTTGTTGTTCTCTTTGATGAGCGCTTCGATGGCGCTGACCATATCTTCGCCGGTGTGCGACTGGAACTGAGTGATGCGGACGTAGCCATAACCTTTTTCCAGACTGCGGCTCTTGACGCTCTTCACCTGAATAATGTCACGCTTGAGCGAGATGCGCAGCGGCTTCTCTTCTTTCTCGCGCACAATGGTCAACGCGATTTCCGAACCGGGCTTGCCACGCATGAGCTTGACGGCATCGTTAAGCGACATTCCCTTCACCGGCGTTTCGTCCAGGCGGATAATTAAATCGCCGGCCTTGACTCCGGCGCGATACGCCGGGGTGTCGTCGATCGGCGCGATGACTTTGACGAAGCCGTCTTCCATGCCGACCTCAATACCCAAGCCGCCGAATTCACCCGAGGTGCTGGTTTGCAGGTCTTTGTAGGCCTCGTCGTCCAGATAGCTGGAGTGTGGATCAAGCCCGGCCAGCATGCCGCGAATCGCATGTTCCAGCAGCGTTTTGTCGTTGACGGTTTCGACGTAATCGCGCTTGATGCGCGTGAACACATCGGTGAAGGTGCGCAGCTCCTCCAGCGGCAAGGCTTGTGCGGGTTCGGATTTTTGCGCGAGCACGCCGTGTCCAATCGCAAGAGAAACGCCGAGGATGGTTCCCGCCGTCAAAATTAAAGTATTACGATAGTTCGCCTTCATGTAGTGCTCCACGCGTGGGCCGTTAGTGTGTCGAATAACATACATTGAAATGCAATTAGTTCAATAGCGGCATTATCGGATTCAGCGCCGCGCCGTTGCGATTTGACGCTGACACCACTGCACCGGATTGTCCGGTTTGCCATTATGACGGATTTCGAAATACAACCCACTGCGTTTCTGACCGCCGCTGTCGCCAACAGTTGCAATCACCTCACTAGCTTCGGTCCAATCGCCGACTTCTTTAATCACGCTTTGATTATGTGCGTACAGGCTCATGTATCCATCGCCGTGATCAATGATGATCAGCATGCCGTAACCATTCAGCCAGCCGGTGAAGACCACTTGCCCGCGCCACACCGCGCGCACTTCGGCGCCTTCTTCGGCATCCAGCATCACGCCCTGCCAGCGCAGGTTGCCCGCACCGCGCGGCGCGCCATAGGCTGCGGATATCCGTCCATGGGTGGGCCACGGCAGTTTGCCCCTGGATTTTGCAAACGCGCCTTTAACATTAACGTCGGCGGGAATGTCTGCTAATTCCGACGGCAGGCGACGCAGCAGTTCGCTTAAACGTTGTTCATCTGCGTCAAGATTTGCCAGGCGTTGGGCCTTGTCGTTCATATCCTTGTCGATGCGGTCCAGAATGCCGCGTCGTTCGCCTTGCAATGCGAGCAGCGAGGTTTTTTCACCCGCCAGGCGGGCATTGGCGGACGCAAGGTGCTCATTTTCGATGTTGATCGCTTCTTCCAGCGTACTCAAGCGATCCATTTGCCGGGTAATGTTTTCAATCTGCCCGCGCCGCGCGTGGTCCAGATAGTTGTAATAAGTAAGCATGCGGCCGACGCGCGCCGGTTGTTCCTGATTGAGCAGCATCTTCATGTAGTCCTGACGGCCGACCACATAGCCGGTGCGGATTTGTTCCGCCAGTACTTCGCGCTGCTGCGCCAGCGACCCATGTAATTGGCGACGTTGCGTAATCAGTTCTTGCACGCGCTGGGAATTCAGTGCCAGGTCTTGGCGGGTCTTGCGCAGCTGCCGTGCAGTAACAGCGATGTTGCGTTCGATATCGGTCAGTTGCACGCGCACATC
>JANOOV010000117.1:0-4123 GCA_031421535.1 Gammaproteobacteria bacterium | reverse complement strand
TCGAATGCTTTTCTCTGCCATAGTTGTTTCCTCAATTCATCATTTTATGGGGCGGGTATTTACAACAACCTAACCACCACAACCGCCGATGGTGACTTTTACTTCTTTGTCCGCACTGTGCAATTTGCCGCCCGCTTTTACGACCGCGATCAGCTTGGAGGTCTTGCCCATTTTTACACGGGTCGAGACATATCCCATAGCGCCAGCGCCCATAACGAAATTTCCTGCAAGCGGGCTGGGATTTTTCTCCACGATCACGGTAATGACCTCAGCGGGCAGACCCGTAGACACGGTAATGGGCACCACCGCACCATTCTCGGCAATATCCGGCGCCTTGATGTTGATGTCAGCACTGGGCGCCGCACTTGATGATTGGTGCAGCGCATTCAATACACCCGGAACATCTTTAGCTTCAAACCCAGCCTGCGGCCACGCTGCCATCGCGATGCGGGGCTTCAACAGCCCAGCACTAATGGCCAGCCCAATCATGCTGCTGGCGGCGGTACCTTTTAAAAACGTTCTGCGTTTCATATTCGTCACGTCATTGTCTCCTACACGAGCTATTGAAATGGTGCTCTATATCAAAGCGTATAGACCCACTCAACTACGGCATCAATCTCTTTTTCCGTTAAAATATGAAAACGGCCAAAGGGCGGCATGATGGTATTTACATTCTTTTTGGACGCATCCCAAATTTGGGCGCGCAGTTTTTCACGTTCCGGATAACGTGCCTTCATGTTGATCAATTTTGGAGCAACATTACCGGGGAGCACCGCGCCGGGGTAGTCGTGGCATGCAAAGCAATTGCCCTTTTGGCGATTTTCCGCTATTGCCTTGCCTTCCTCTGCTGCAGTCGCTTCCGCCGCCATGGCCGGAGCTAATGCAAGACCACCCACCAACAGCGCGGCACCCGTTGTTTTCACAATCTGCATTACGGGGTTCCGCATTTACTTCCTCCTATCCAACAATTTTCTTAGAGAAGGTAACCAAATTTAGCTACATGCCTTGTGAAGTTGCGCTGACCTGCTTTAGCCGAGCCACGTATTACTATAGTTGAAAAAAAATGCATTACAACTTTAACTTGTGACAATCCGACGATGCTTTGCCTCCAATAATTAATTTGAATTTGACGTTACATTTATTCCCAGTGATTTACAGCGTTCATGCGCAACGCTAAGTGCCGAAGTGAATCTAGACTGAGGATATTATCGCCCGATTTTTTTTGCAGTTGAGGACGAAGTTCATCCCGCAGGATTTTCAGTCGAGCTTCAACACGCGATTTCATATAAAAACTGCTATCGGGCTGTCGCAGCGCGGTCTGCAAATGTTCAATAGCCAATGCGGTGCGCCCGAACAAGTAATGATATTCCGCCAAAGCTTCATGTGCTGAGTGCTGATCATTGAGGCGCTCTGCCGAACGCGCCAGTAACTGATAATACGCAGGATTGTCGTTTTCGAAACGCCCTTGATTCAGTAGCAAGGTATACGCCTGTTGTGCAGAATTAGAGTTAATCAGCAGCTCGCCCATTTGCAAAGTCAGCGGCGTAGCGTGCGGATAAAGTTGTAGTGCATGCTGAAGGATTTCTGTGGCTTGTTTGATATTTCCAGAATGGATTTCGATTTGTGCTTGAGCCATAAAATACGGCACACGTTCTTTGTCGCGGCTCAGCAGCTCGGCAATTTGTGAACGGGCCGCAGCATGATTATTGTTGTCAATTAGCGCCAGGGTATAGGCGTAACGGGCGGCAAGTTCGCTGCGGAATTTTCCACTAGCCAGATTGCGTGCGTAAAATTTCGCACGCTGATCCGGCTTTTGCGTATCGGCGAGGTAATTTAAACGTGCTCGCATTAATTGATATTCAACACTGTCGGTAACTTGCTTGAACTGAAACTGCTCGGCGCGATTGCGCGAATCCGCGACGCGCGAGAGTGTCACCGGGTGAGTGCTCAAGAATTCCGGAGCGCCACTTTGGACTAAACGGCTGGCCTGTTGAAGGCGCTCAAAAAACGCCGGCATCGCACGCGGGTCGAAGCCGGCCTGAAACAACGTTTCAATTCCAATTCGATCCGACTCTTGCTCGTGTTGCCGCGAGAAGCTCAGTTGCGCTTGCGCATTCCCCGCGATACCCGCAGCAAGCAACGCTTCAGCCGCTTGAGGATTGCGTGCCCCGAGAATAATGGCTGCGATAACTGCGGCTGCAGTCGGTACACTCAGCTTGTTTGCAGCTTCAAACGAGCGCACTAAATGATGCTGCGTGACATGTGCAAGTTCGTGCGAGAGCACGGAAGCCAATTCGCTTTCCGATTCGGTATTGAGAATCAACCCTGTATTGACACCGATATACCCCCCTGGCCCGGCAAAGGCATTGATGCGCGCATCGTCAACTATAAAAAAAGAAAAATCGAACGGATGATAGCCTGCAAACCCGACGAGCAAATTGCCCAGCGATGCGATGTAGTCTTCAACCAGCGGGTCATCGACAAGCTTTATATTTTGGCGAATGTTGCGCATGAACGCCTCGCCTAACTTGCGCTCTTCTGTCGGCGACAGTGCCGACGCCGCCGTACTGCCCATATCCGGCAGGCTGATGCTGCCTTGCGGCATTTCGCCGCAGAGTGCGGGTTGCGACAGTATGACAAGAAAAAAGGTGAGGGTGAAAACTCTACCGAGCATAATTCAGGAGCCGCCAAAGAAATCTTGCGTGAAACCACAGGTGTGTTTGAAACTACGCTGGTGCGTGTCGGTGCCTCTCAAGCAGATTAGTCTACGATCACTAACATGTAAAACGTAGAAACTACCTAGAGCGATTTGTGTGATCGGAGTTCACAACCAAGGAGAAATTCATTTACCCAGACTTGCAATTGACAAAAACATAGAATATAAGAGAACCATTGAATACTAATTCAGCCTGATATTCACCCTTACATCTATTTGGAGATTTAACTCATGGCAAACTTTGATCAAGAACTCGATGCAACCGGTCTGAACTGTCCACTGCCGATCTTACGCGCGAAAAAAGCGCTGGCGACCTTGGCTACTGGTCAAGTTCTACGTGTGATATCAACCGATCCCGGCTCGGTGAAAGACTTCGACGCGTTTGCCAAACAAACCGGCAACACCTTGATGGAATCACGACAGGAAGCAGGCAAATATCTTTTCCTGATCAAGAAAAACGCCTAAGTGCCTTGCCGCAACTGAAATTAGATAAACAGCAGAGGGTCGTTGTCCATGGCTGACAAAAAACTGGGAATCATCACCACCAAAGGCACGCTTGATTGGGCCTATCCGCCGTTTATTCTGGCTTCAACGGCGGTAGCGCTCGGCTTTCAGACGCATATTTTCTTTACCTTCTACGGACTGCAACTGTTACGTAAAGATCTCGATCTGAAAATCAGCCCACTCGGTAATCCCGCCATGCCGATGCCGATGGGTATGGACAAGTGGTTCCCGGTGTTGGGCACCGCGTTGCCGGGTATGGAAGCCATCATGACAGCGATGATGAAAAGCAAAATGAAATCGAAAGGTATCGCCAGCGTTGAAGAGCTGCGCTCCATCTGTATTGAGTCAGGGGTTAAAATGGTGGCCTGTCAAATGACTGTCGATTTGTTCGACTGGAGCCCCAAAGACTTTGTCGACGGGGTGGAACTGGGTGGGGCAGCGACTTATCTTGAGGCGTCCAGTAACGCTGACGTCACACTGTTCATCTAAACATCTCTGATGCAACAGGCGAAAAAAGCCGCTCATTGCACAGCGGCTTTTTTTTCACCTGCACGAAACACCTTGACCGCTTTACCTGGCGAATTGCTCCCGGGATTTTCAATGCTCTCCACTACCATACCCGCGAAATCAACGCGCCCCAGCCAGCGATGATCGGAAGATAGCTCATATGTCATTCACTACTCTCATCAATCCTGCCCAACTCGCGCAACACATCCATGATCCGCAGTGGATCATCTTTGACTGTCGCTTCACCGTCACCGATACCGAAGCGGGACGACGCGCACACGGAGTAGGACACCTCCCCGGCGCATATATGGTCTCCTCCCGCATTGCAAGGCCGTGTGTGTTAAATGACATGGAACAGGTTGCTGCCATATATCCGGCCTCAAAGTGGGAGGTGTT
>JANOOV010000116.1:0-7108 GCA_031421535.1 Gammaproteobacteria bacterium | reverse complement strand
TCGAATGCTTTTCTCTGCCATAGTTGTTTCCTCAATTCATCATTTTATGGGGCGGGTATTTACAACAACCTAACCACCACAACCGCCGATGGTGACTTTTACTTCTTTGTCCGCACTGTGCAATTTGCCGCCCGCTTTTACTACCGCGATCAGCTTGGACGTCTTGCCCATTTTTACGCGGGTCGAGACATATCCAACGGCGCCTGCGCCCATAATGAAATTAGCAGCGAGCGGGAAAGGATTTTTTTCTACGATCACGGTAATGGCCTCGGCGGGCAGGCCCGTAGACACGGTAATGGGCACCACCGCACCATTCTCGGCAATATCCGGCGCCTTGATGTTGATGTCGGCACTGGGAACCAGGCTTGACAACTGATGCAAGGCGCTTAATGCGCCGTCAACCGCCTTGGCATCGAATCCCGCCTGCGGCCACGCCGCCATCACCATGCGGGGTTTCAACAGCCCGGCGCTCACGGCCAGCCCGATCATGCTGCTGGCGGCGGCGCCTCTTAAAAACGTTCTGCGTTTCATACTCGTCATGTTGTTTTCTCCTGCTGGTGTCGTGACTCAGAAATATCGGAACAAATGAAATGGATGTATTTTTTTGCCCGGCGAGGCGCAGACCCGCAGCAATACTGTACGTATTGCAAGGGGCTGCAACGACGTCGGGCTAAAAAATACGCCATTTAATTTTTCGATATTTCTGAGTCGCGACACTTGTGGTTAAATTATTCCATCTCCAAATCTTCGCGCACCGCTGCAAGTCCGGCTTGTGCGCAGGCTTCGTCGGTCAGGCCCGAAGGTGCGCCGCTGACGCCGATACCGCCCATGATATTGCCGCCGATGTTAATCGGGACGCCGCCTTTAGCGACCATTAACTCGTCCATTTTTGGAACGCTGTAGGCCCCTTTAAAGCGATCTTCGAGCTCCGAGGTGGGCATATTAAACGCCATTGCCGTGTAGGCTTTTTTCTTGGCGATGGGGGTGGCGATATCCATCGTCAGCACATCGCGCAGGATGACTTGTTCATGCCCGCCGCGATCAACCACGGCCACGCTGACCTGCACGCCCTCCTTGCGGCAGTGGTCGATGGCCGCTGTGGCGATGCGCAACGCGGTATCCAGCGACAAGCGCTTGATATTCACCGTCAGCGGCTGGTCTAAAGTAGCGGCAGAGGAAGCCGCTTCACTGACGGCCACGGACAACACACTCATCACCGCGACTGCGATCATTCTGACTTTCATGGGCATGCCTCCTGTTTTGAGATGTATTTGATTCCACGTTCGGTGCGACGACCAAGGCGCGCCGACCCGGCACATTCGATATACTTCTGCGGCGGCTGAAAGTCATGACGGCGAGACGATGTTTTCATGATGTTTATTCGACGTGATAAAAATCAATTGTTTAAGGACGGCGCCAGAACGTGATCCAAAATCATTCCTCGGTGCGGCAATGACCGACAACCTGCAAACCGGGTCTCCGCCTGCGCCTTTCCTGCTGGCCGATTGGACCGTCGATGCCGCGACCGACCGGATTCGCCACGGTGATACCGAACATAAACTTGAATCCAAAATGATGGCCGTGCTGGTCTATCTGGCGACGCGTGCGGGCGAGGTGGTCACGCGCGAGGAGCTTGCGCGTGACATTTGGCACGGTCGTATCGTCGGTTATGACGCACTCACCGGCTGTGTTACCAAATTGCGCAAGATCCTGGGCGACGATTCGCGCCATCCGCGTTACATCGAGACCATCGCGAAGAAAGGTTATCGTTTGATTGCGGCGGTGAATCCGCTGCAAACGCCGCTGGTCGAATCCGGCCCGGAAATTCCAGTGTCGCCCGATATCCACCGACGGCGGCGCGCTATTCCGCGTTGGAGTATCGTTGTGGTTGCGGCCGTGGCCGTGGTGACCGCCCTGGGTTTTTCGCTAAAAACCAGGGTCGAAACTCCTGCACTTGATGAGTCGGATCGCCCCTCCATCGCGGTGCTGCCGTTCGACAATCTCAGTAATGACGCCGCGCAGGATTATTTCAGCAACGGCATCACCGCCGATATCACCACCGCGCTGTCGAATCACTCCGGACTGTTCGTCATCGCCCACCCGTCGGCCGCAAGTTTTAAAGGTCAAGACGTGGACGTAAATCTCGCCGCTGGTGCGCTCGGCGTACGCTATGTGCTGCAAGGCAGCGTGCGTCGCACACAGTCCAAGCTGCGTGTGAACGCGCAGTTGATCGATGCGCGCAGCGGCGTGCATTTGTGGGCGGAACGCTACGACCGGGAAATGCAGGACGTGCTCGAGGTGCAGGATGAGATTGCGGCGCGCATCGTCGGCGCATTGGAAGTCAAACTGACCGAGGAAGAAAAACAGCGCACCGCACGCCGCTATACCAACAGCGCCGACGCGTACGATGCATTCTTGCGCGGCCAGGATCACTACGTGCGCTACACGCAGGAAGACAATCTGCAAGCGCAAGCGGCCTACCAACGCGCGATTGATCTGGATCCGGATTTCGCGCGGGCCTACAGCGCGTTGGCGCTGACCTATGCGACGGGCCAGCGCTTCTGGCGCACTGACCCCGCTGTTGCGCGCGAGCGCGCACTGACGTTGGCGGAAAAAGCCGTTGCGCTCGACGCCGCATCGCCGCAAACGTACTGGGTGCTTGGTTTCGTACACTTGTACCGGCACGAATTCGCGCAAGCGGAGGACGCCGCGCAGCAAGCGATTGGTCTCAACCCGAACTTTGCGGACAGCTATGTGGTGCTGGCGAGCAGCTTCATTTACCAAGGCAATGCTGACGCTGCGCTACCCTTCGTGCGCAAGGCGATGCGCCTCAATCCGCATTACCCGGCGCCGTATGCCTTGGCCTTGGGGCAAGCGTATTATTTCCTCGACCGTTACGAAGACGCCGTGGTTGCTTTGCGCGACGCCAATGAGCGTAATGCCGGTATGCTATCGCCGTATGTGTATCTCACCGCCGCCTTGAGCGGACTGGGCAAGACCCAGGATGCCGCCTGGAGCGCTACGCAACTGCGCATGCTCGCGCCGGAGTTCAAGGTGGAGGACGTTAACGAAATGTACCCGATCAAAAACACGCAGCGGTTAACCATCATGGTTGAGCGCTTGCGGCGCGCCGGATTGTGATTCCAAGTAGCCTTCATAAGGAATCCTGCGTTGGAGGCCCTTGCCGTACTACTGTACTGTCTGCGGCCCTCCGCCTTGTCTTCCTTATGAAGGCTACTTGGAATAATGCACAGTGTGCCGCAACAAAAGGAAAAGCGATGACATTTTTAAGCACGACCGAAAAGCAGCAAATTGCCGACGCGATACGCGTTGCGGAATCCAGAACGCAGGGTGAACTTCTGTGTGTGATTGCGCCCGCCAGCAATGATTACCGGTTTTTGCCGTTGCTGTGGTCGGCGCTGATTGCGTTGAGTTTCCCGGCCATCGTGTGGATTTCGCAGGCGTGGTGGACGCAGGCGGAAATGTATCTGGCGCAAGTCGCCGTATTTTTTCTGGCCTTGTTGTTGTGCCAATGGCCGCCGGTGAAAATGCGTTTGGTGCCACGCAGCAGTCAACGACAACATGCGGCACGTCTGGCGCGCGAACAGTTTTACGTGCAGCAGTTGCACCACACGCGTGACCGCACCGGCGTATTGCTGTTTGTGTCGGTGGCCGAGCATTATGTGGAAATCCTCGCCGACGCAGGTATCAACGCCAAAGTTGCGCCGGGCGTCTGGGACGGTATCGTGAAGAATTTTGTCGCGCAGGTTGGAGCCGGGCGCATCGCGCCGGGATTCCTCGAAGCGGTTGCCGCGTGCGCGACGATTCTTGCCGAACATTGCCCGGCACATAAAGAAAACCCCAACGAGTTGCCCAATCGTTTGATTGAGCTTGAGTAGCACGGAGCACGTATGTTGACACTTAACGTAAATGGCCAAACCCACGAGATCGATGCCGCTGCGGACATGCCGCTGTTATGGGTGCTGCGCGACCTGCTCGGCTTGACCGGCACCAAATACGGTTGCGGCATCGCGCAGTGCGGTGTGTGCACGGTGCTGGTGGACGGCGCGCCGATTCGCTCGTGCACGACACCGGTCGCCGCGCTGGCCGGAAAAAAAATCATCACCATCGAAGGCCTGAGCACCGACAGCAGTCACCCGGTGCAGCAAGCGTGGCGGGCGCAGGAAGTTCCGCAATGCGGCTTCTGCCAGTCGGGCCAGATTTTGGCAGCGGTGGCCTTGCTGGCCAAAACGCCGCAACCCAGTGACGCCGACATCGATCAGGCGATGGCGCCGATCTTGTGTCGCTGCGGTACTTATCCGCGCATCCGGCTGGCTATCCAGCGCGCAGTGAAAATAGTCAAGGAGCGCACCCATGTCTGAGCGCATTGAAATCTCGCGACGTAACTTTTTGAAATTCAGTGCCGCGCTCGGCGGCGGTTTGCTGATCGGCATCGACGTGGCTGCGTGCGGCAACAAGGGCAACGCGCTGGTTGACAATGCCAGGCAGCAGGGCGTGCTCGCGCCCAATGCCTGGATACGCATCGGCATCGACGACAGCATTACGCTGATGGTCGGTAGTTCGGAAATGGGGCAGGGCGTGATGACGGCGATACCGATGTTGCTGGCCGAAGAGCTGGATGCGGACTGGTCGAAGGTGCGTGCCGAATTCGCGCCTGCGCATGTGAGTTACACCAATCCGATCAACGGGCGGCAACACACCGGCGGCAGCACCTCAGTGCGTGGATTTTGGCAGCCGTTGCGTGAAGCCGGCGCCGTGACGCGCGAGCTGCTGATTCAAACCGCCGCGCAGCGCTGGAATGTTCCGGCGACCGAATGCAGCACGGAGCCCAGTGTTGTCATACACAAAGCCAGTGGGCGACGTTTGCGTTACGGCGAGCTGGTCGAGCAGGCGGCGAAGCTGCCGGTGCCGCAGACCGCGTTCCTGAAAGAACCCAAACAATTTCGTTTGCTGGGTACTTCGGTGCCGCGACTTGACACACCCGCCAAGTTAAACGGCTCCGCTGTGTTCGGCCAGGATGTAAAAGTGCCGGGCATGCTGATTGCGGTTGTCGCGCGTTGCCCGGTATTCGGTGGAAAATTGAAAAAGGTCGATGCCAGCGCCGCAAAAAAAGTTAAAGGCGTGCGCCACGTGCTGGAGATCGATGCGGGCGTGGCGGTGGTCGCCGACCATTTCTGGGCGGCGCAGCGCGGACGCGACGCACTGAAACTGGAATGGAACGAAGGTGCTGCGGCAACACTGGATAGCGCGCAAATCCGCGCGGCATTCGTCGCGGCGGTCGATGCCGGAAAAATCGCGCGCAACGACGGCGACGTTAACCAGGCGCTGCAAGCCGCCGCCAAAAAAATCGAGGCAGTGTACGAAGTGCCGTATCTTGCCCATGCCTGCATGGAGCCGATGAACTGCACCGCGCACGTGCGCAAAGACGGCTGCGACGTGTGGGTGCCGACGCAAGGGCAGGCCACCGCGCAGCACCAGGTCGCTCGTCATACCGGCTTGAAACCGGAAGCCATTAAAATCCACACTACGTTTTTGGGCGGCGGTTTCGGGCGCCGTTCGGAATATGATTTTTTGGTGGAAGCGGTACAAATTTCCAAGCCGCTGGGCGTGCCGATCAAGGTGATCTGGACACGCGAGGATGATATGCGGCATGCCGTGTATCGTCCGGCGACCTATAACCGCATGGCGGCCGCCATCGACCCGCAAGGCAGGCCGAGTGCGTGGCAGCATCGCATCGCCGGGCCATCGATTTTCTCACGGGTGGCCGCACCGGCAGTGAAGGACGGTCTTGACAGCAGCTCGTTGGCGAACGCAAAAGATATTCCCTACGCGATTCCCAACGTCGCGGTGAGCTACGCAATGGTCAACACCGCTGTGCCGGTCGGTTTTTGGCGTTCGGTCGGCGCGTCGCAGAATGTATTTGTCACGGAGTGCTTCTTCGACGAAGTGGCGCGCGCCGCCGGTAAAGATCCCTATGCGCTGCGCCGTGAATTGCTCAAGGACCATCCCCGCCACCGTGCCGTGCTGGAGCTGGCGGCGCAGAAAGCAGGATGGGGCACACCGTTGCCTGCCGGTCACGCACGTGGCATAGCCGCAGACGAATCGTTCGCAAGTTTTGTTGCGCAAGTGGCCGAGGTGTCGATTGAGCACGGAAAAGTGCGCGTGCATCGCGTGGTGTGCGCGGTGGATTGCGGCACGGTAGTAAATCCGGACATTGTCGTGGCACAAATGGAAAGCGGAATTATTTTCGGCCTGACCGCTGCGTTGAAGGGCGAAATTACGCTCGCCAACGGTCGCGTGCAGCAAAGTAACTTCAACGACTATCCGCTGCTGCGCTTCGACGAATCCCCGCGTATCGAAGTCCACATTGTGCCAAGCACTGACCCGCCCGGTGGGGTCGGCGAACCGGGCGTCCCGCCGATTGCGCCCGCCGTGGCCAACGCGCTGTATGCGCTCACCGGCACGCCGGTGCGCAAATTACCGATCCGTTTGTAGGGCGTGCCCGTAGTATCACGACTCAGAAATTTCCGTCACGCAAACACCACCCACGTGGTCGCTATGTATTTCACGCCCGAAAGCAACATCGCGCCGCGATGTTCGTGGGTCCAGAACGGTGGGAACAACAGCATTTTGCCTTCCTGCGGTTTGATTTTCACATCCTGAAATAAAAATTCGGTTTCGCCGCCGGGTCCGGCAACCTCGTTGAGGTACCAGATGACGACTAATTGCCGTTGGCTGAATTCGTGGCTGCCGCCGTCGATATGCCAGTGATAGAACTCACCGGCCTGGGTACGCTGCACGTTATAGCCGATGTCTTTGAAGCGCCCGTTGAAGTATGGAAATTTTTCGCGCACGGTGCGCACCGCAAGGCCGGTGGAGCGCATCAGGATCTGGTCGACGTCGGCCCAATGTTCATTGCCGCTGACCGCCAGATCGGTCGAACGTTTGATCGAAACGTCATGCTGCGCCACCTGGCCGATCCGCCCGGCGTACTGTTGTTCAGGATGAGCTTCAAAACGCCGGATGATTTCCTGGCAGATGTCGGATGTGAGCGCGTGTTCGATTTCGTAAATGAAGCTGTGCGGTT
>JANOOV010000115.1:0-6642 GCA_031421535.1 Gammaproteobacteria bacterium | reverse complement strand
GCGACCCGCAGTCTGGATGATTTCCATCAGCTCGGTACGCGGCAGGTGGTACGAGCACGAGCAGGAAATCAAAATACCGTTTTCGGCCACTAAGTGCAGCGCGAGTTGATTGAGGTGGTGGTACGCGGCAACGCCTTCTTTGAGGTCTTTTTTGCGCTTGATCAGCGCCGGGGGATCAATGATAACCACGTCGAATTTTTCGCGCTCGGCACGTAAAGTCTTAAGCATGTCGAAGGCATCACCAGCGGCGATGCTGACGCGCTGCTCCACGCCGTTGCGTTGCGCATTGGTCAGTACCTGGTCGAGCGCGGCCTGCGAGCTGTCAACACATATCACCTGCTTTGCACCGGCCAATGCTGCTTGCACACCCCAGGCACCGACGTAGCTGAACACATCCAGCACGCGTTGATCGCGCACGTAAGCGCGCATGCGTGCGCGGTTGGCGCGCTGGTCGTAGAACCAGCCGGTTTTTTGTCCGGCGAATAAGTCCACATCGAACTCCGCGCCATGTTCCTTGACGATAACGCGTTCCGGCCCGGCGCCTTCGACCCAACGCACGTATTGCTCCAGGCCTTCCATCGCGCGGCCCGAAGTTTCGTGGCGCAGCAAGATGGCGCGCGGCTGCACCAGGCTGCGTATCGCTTCGATAATGTCATCTTGCACCCGCTCCATGCCCGCAGTGTTAACCTGGAGCGCGACGACATCGCCGTAGCGGTCGACAATCAGGCCCGGTAATCCGTCGCTCTCGGCGAAGGCCCAGCGGTAATAGGGCGCGTCGAACAAGCGTTCACGTAATAGGAGCGCCGCTTGCAATCGCTGAGTGATCAATGCCCGGTCCAATACCACGCCCGGCGTGCGACTGTACAGGCGCGCGCAGATCAGGGTGTTGGGGTGGGCGTAACCGCTACCGAGCACCTTGCCTTTGCTGTTTTCAACCACCACAGGCTGGCCCGGTTGCAGATCGGCAAGCGGCGTGCGGTCAACATCGACTTCATTGCTGAATACCCACACATGTCCCTGGCGCAGGCGTCGATCTTCGGCAGGCTTTAAACGCAATGTGGCGACTTCAGACGACATGTCACACCTTCATTTGTTAGTCAGCCGCAAGGCTAACAAATATTTTCCGTGTGCATAGTCTACCGTGTCCCACATCATGGGCGTTACCAGGAATGAACCTGGAAAGCGGCAGTCAACCGTTATCTGGTTCTCCCTGTGCAAACACGCGGCTGGCAAGAATGTCCGGCGCTTCCAGCGTCATCAGGTCGTTGCGCGTCAATTGCACGCCCTTGCTTTCAAACAGACGGTTCGCCTGACGCAACCGTGCGCGATCCAGTGAGTTGCGCACCGAGCGTGCGTTAGCAAAGTGCGGCATCGGCATGCGCCGCACGATGTATTCCCGAAAAGCTTTTTCACCCTCGGCACTCAGATGGTAATGCTGGGCGTCGAGCATCAGCTTGGCGATCGCCATCAGCTCGTCCGGCGCATAATCGGGAAAGTCGATGTGATGTGCAATGCGCGAAGACATGCCCGGATTACTCTGGAAGAACTGATCCATCTTGTTTTTGTAACCGGCGAGGATCACCACCAGATCGTCGCGATTGTTCTCCATGATTTGCAGCAGGATCTCGATGGACTCGGCACCGTAGTCGCGCTCGTTCTCGGGCTTGTACAGGTAATAGGCTTCGTCGATGAACAGGACGCCGCCCATCGCTTTCTTTAAAATTTCTTTGGTCTTGGGTGCAGTGTGGCCGATGTATTGGCCGACCAGATCGTCGCGCGTCACCGATATAACTTCGGCGCGACGAATGTAACCGAGGCGGTGCAAAATCTCCGCCATACGCAGCGCGACCGTGGTTTTGCCAGTGCCGGGATTGCCGGTAAAACACATGTGCAGACTTGGCGCACCCGAGGCGAGCCCGACTTTTTTACGCACGCGGTCGACCAGCAACAGTGCGGCGGTCTCGCGGATGCGGGTCTTGACAGGTTTCAAACCAATCAGTTCGCGATCCAGCTGATCGAGTAATTCTTGTATGTTCGAAGCCTGAAATTCGGCTTCGAGGTCCACGCGGGTATCGTCCGGCGTGGTGTTGGAATCATTCTGCGACATGGTGTTGCCTCATCACGTTGATGAAAAATGCAGGCATAGGTATCAGAAAAAAACACCGGGGCACTCGCCCCGGTGTTACAACAATTTACAACCTACGGCGACGGCAGATTAATACCGCTCGCCTTCCGGCTTGTCGGTCGCGTAGGAGTGGATGGTGTAGCGCATGCTACGGCCATCGCTTTCCTGACGTACCAGACCAAAACCCGGCTCTTTCTTGGGACGATTAACAATGTAAGACATGGTCACGCTCTCTACCCCACGCACCGCGCTGAACGCGATGACGCGAATGTAGTGATTCGGGAAAGTCTTACGGCAGTTGTTCACTTCCAGCAAAATCCCGGCGGGATCTTTCAGGTCGAACATCGGGTTGCCGAACATTTCCCAATAAGTGTTGCGCGGGTGTGGATCGTCGGTGTATTCGACGCTCAGCGCCCAACTCTTGCCCAGCGCGTATTTGATTTGCGCGGTGATTTGCGCATCGGTCAGGTCAGGCAGGAACGAAAACTGCCCTTGCGTGATGCGATTTCCAAGATTGGTCATCATAGTCGTTTCTCCTCGAATGAATTAAGCGCTGGCCGTGGTGCTTGGCACAAAGTCGGGGCTATCGGTGGATTCGTAGTTGAAGGAAACATCCTTCCACGTTTCCAGACCGGCTTTGAGCGGGCCGCACCATTTCGCTGCATCTTGCAGAATCTTCGGGCCTTCGTTCCAGATGTCGCGACCTTCGTTACGCGCCTGCACCATGACTTCGAGCGCAGTACGATTTGCAATCGCACCGGCCTGAATGCCATCCGGATGGCCGATGGTGCCGCCGCCGAATTGCAACACCACGTCGTCGCCCAGATAGGTCAACAACTGGTGCATCTGGCCGGCGTGAATACCACCGGAAGCCACGGGCATGCACTTGTTCAGCGACGCCCAGTCCTGTTCGAAGAAGATGCCTTTTTCGAGCTGGATCGGCGTGTGCGTGTCGAGCAAGGTGTCGTAGTAGCCACGAATCATCAACGGGTCGCCTTCCAGCTTGCCGACGACGGTGCCTGCATGGATATGATCCACACCAGCCATACGCATCCACTTACAAATGACGCGGAAACTCATACCATGATTTTTCTGGCGCGAGTAGGTCGAGTTACCGGCACGATGCAAGTGCAGGATCATGTCGTTCTTGCGCGCCCAGATCGCCATCGACTGAATCGCGCTGTAACCGATCACGAGATCAATCATGATGATGATCGAGCCTAGGCTCTTGGCGAATTCAGCACGTGCGTACATTTCTTCCATAGTGCCGGCGGTCACGTTCATGTAGTGACCTTTGACTTCGCCGGTGGCAGCAGACGCCTTGTTCACGGCGTCCATGCAATACAGGAAGCGATCACGCCAGTGCATGAACGACTGCGAGTTGATGTTCTCGTCGTCTTTCATGAAGTCCAGGCCACCCTTGAGCGCTTCGTACACCACGCGGCCATAGTTACGGCCGGACAGGCCGAGCTTCGGCTTGGTGGTGGCGCCCAAGATCGGACGGCCAAACTTGTCCAGACGCTCGCGCTCGACGATCACGCCGGTCGCCGGACCTTGGAAGGTCTTGAGGTAAGCGACGGGGATGCGCATGTCTTCCAAACGCAATGCCTTCACCGCCTTCATGCCGAACACGTTGCCGATGATGGACGCGGTCAGGTTGGCAATCGAGTTGCCTTCGAACAGGTCGATGTCATAGGCGATGTAGGCGAAGTACTGCTGCTCGGTCTTGGTGCCGGGGCCGGTGTTGGGAACCGGGTCCACACGATACGCCTTGGCGCGATACATTTCGCAGGCAGTCAAACGGTCGGTCCAGACCACCGTCCACGTCGCGGTGGAGGATTCGCCCGCCACGGCGGCGGCGCATTCGTCTGGCTCCACACCCGCTTGCGGGGTAATGCGGAACATCGCGAGTACGTCGGTCTCTTTGATTTTGTAATCAGGCTCCCAGTAGCCCATTTTCTTGTAGGGAATCACGCCGGATTTATAGCGTTCTTTCCCTTCTTTCATTGTTTCGCTTTTGGCCATCGTATTCTCCGAGTGGTCGTAATTGATGTGAACGAGAATCTGCTGCGACGCGAACTATGCGCGTTCACAGTTATAAATGAAAATGGATTTTCGCAATCAAAACGATAGACTATCGTCTATGGATAAACCTGACGTTTCCGACCTCATCCGGCGTATCAGCTTGCGGCAGTTGCAAGTGTTCGAGTCTCTGGCGCGCAATCACAGCTTCACCAAGGCTGCGGAAGAATTGTTTCTCGCGCAGCCAACGGTATCGATGCAGATCAAAAAGCTCAACGACGCGGTCGGCACCCCGCTGTTCGAGCAGATCGGCAAGGCCGTGCACCTCACCGAGGCGGGCCACGCCTTGCATAACGCCTGTCGCGAAGTGTTCGAAGTGTTCGTGCGCTTTGAAACCCAGGTCGCCGATTTTCAGGGGTTGAAAAGAGGCAATTTAAAACTCGCCGTGGTGTCGACCGCAAAATATTTCGCACCGATCATGCTCGGGCACTTTTGCGAACGTTATCCAGGTATTGACGTTTCTCTCAAAGTGACCAATCGCGAACGCCTGCTGGAGCGCATGGCCGAAAATGCCGACGATTTTTATATCATCGGCGAGCCGCCACAGCATGCCAACGCAGTGTTCGAGCGCTTCATGCCGAACCCGCTGGTGGTGGTCGCGTGGCGCGAGCATCCATTGGCTGCGAAAAAACAGATTCCGCTGGAGCGTCTTGCCAAAGAGCGCTTCATCATGCGCGAGCCCGGCTCAGGCACCCGCATTGCGACGCTCGACCGTTTCAAGAGTCACGATCTTCAGCCGGAGATCCGTATGGAACTGGGCAGCAACGAAGCCATCAAGCAAGCTGTGATTGCCAAGCTTGGCATTTCGATCATGTCCCGCCACGCACTGGGGCAGGACATGAACCAACATAGCTTGACAGTTTTAAACGTGAAGGGATTCCCGATCGCCTGGGATCTGTTTATCGGTTACGCCGCGAATCGCAAGCTCTCGGTGCTGTCCAAAGCTTTTCTGGAATTTCTGCGCAAGGAAGGTCCCAAGCTGGTCGCGGAAGTGTCGGCGTAATAGCTTTATCATTGCCTAACACCACTCACTACAATGTTTCGGGGAGTTGCTGCGCGCCGTGGAAGACGGCGATCACATCAATGCGATCTGTCATCACGCGGTAAATCAGTCGATATGGGTAGGCGATAAGTTCACGCAAATTTCGATCACCGTACGCCGGCACAATGCGTCCGGAGAGGGGGTGATCGACGAGCTGCTGCGAGCGCCGCGTGAGTGTATCGACAACGCCCTGAGCGTAAAACGGCGCATCGTGCTTTATGTACTGGTAGATGCTATCAAGGTGAGATTGCGCTTCAGGGGTCCAGACTACTTTCATTCGGCAAGGCCGTACTTGGCGCGCACCGTTTTTACATCATTGCCACGACCGGCATCACTGTCGGCTATGCCACGCTCGATCGCTTGGCGTTCGTAAAGCTCGCGCATCATGTCGTCGTAAGTGGCATCGTCTGGAAGCTGGTCGATCAGTTGATGGGCCACCTGTTTTCGATTGCTGTTGGACATAGGTCTATCCCATTAGCGTGGACTTGTTCGCAAGCATATCACGCTCATTCGTCGGTGTTAGCTTTCGCAACTCAAGGTAAACATCTAGGTGCTTTCGGCCAATTTGAGACATTCGAGGTTCTCAGAAAATGAGGGCGCGATTTCGATAGCCGACATTCAAATTTGGTATTGCCGTGTAAGACCTGACCCTGCGTGCTGAGACCTGACCTTACGTGCTGACTCATGCCGAGCGTGGTCGCAAAATTTTGCTACAGTGGATGTTGTCCGGCTCTATCTCTAACCCAGCTTGGGCATATTCTCTGGCTTTGACGTCCTGTCCAAGGTGAAGTACGAGCCATGCCATCCGAGATAAATCATCTGCGCTTGCTTCACTTCGCCGTTTATCGAGTACCGACGCGATACGCTGCGCTAACAAACGCTTCTCTTCTTTGTCCACATCCAACCCGTGTTCGCGAAGCAACCGATTTAAAAGATTTGCTGTGTTAGAGATATCGTAGAACGGCACCGAACTTATTTGAGCCCGTTCAATGAGCGCATGAACCTCGCCCAGCGCATCGCCAGTTTGACTACAAGCGTTCCCTAACATTTGCCAGGCGTCAGCCGCATCTACACCTGTTGGCTCGCTCTCCAAAAATCGCCGCAACTCGTCCTCTGCCTTTATAAAAGCATCCGGGGTCCTTGCCTCCATGTGCCACCGTGCCAACAGGAGCCAGCCAGGATTGTAGGCGCGGCAGATCATCTCCAGAATCGGCGAATATTTCTCAAACGACTCACCTGCATCAATTCGGCGAGAGATATTCTCGATAAAATTTTCCAACCGTTTCGCTAAACCAAGGTGAACATCACCTCGGCGACTTGGGCCGAGCATCTGGAGTGTCTCAACGTCGATCTGAACCGCAGCTCTGAATGGGCTGACGTTGAACTTTTTCTT
>JANOOV010000114.1:0-1699 GCA_031421535.1 Gammaproteobacteria bacterium | reverse complement strand
CCATCGACTGTCTGCCGCTAATCACCCAGTTCGGCAGCCTGCATTGCATCAGCATGCAATTGCCGTCCGGCGTACTGGCCCCGCTTTAGGAAGAACATCGTTTGCCGGTTAGCACCTTTCTGTAACTACATTACCGATTCCGGCGGAAACAGCGGGCTGCAAAATCTCATACTTTATCCAACATGCCGGACAACGCTTGCGGACCCGTCTGCACGGTCAATGGTTTCAAAATATAGCCCAGGATTCCTTGTTCCTTGCAGCTTGCCATAACGCCATTTTCCGCCACGGAAGTAATCATCACGACCGGCGTTATCTTGTCTCCCTGGCGAATAATTTTGAGCGCTTCATCTCCGCTGATGTTGGGCATCACAACATCCATGAAAATAATCCTCGGCCGTTCGCTCGCGTATTGTTTCAAGGCATCTTCACCGTCAACGGCTTCAGCAATGTTTTCATACCCCAAGGAGGTTAAATATTTTCTTATCGCGGTGCGGATCATTTTCATATCGTCAACGATCAGTATCCTGGCGTGTTTCGGCAACATGGTTATCTCCTGACTTTTGCGTGGAGAAGATAATTAAAATAAAACCGCCCGATATTTTCGACATGAATGGGGATGGATAATATTTCATCCACATACATAAGCAGCGTAATCATATCTTCCATATTCGACGTTAGATAAGGCGGGCGGAATCTCACACCCAGATCGGCTTGCGTAAGCGAACGTGTAGCAAGACCGATAGCAGTATTGCCGAATTCCGCCAAGGCCTCGCCGATGTCGGAATTCAATTCCACCGCTGCGGAGGTTTCACCCAATACCCGATGCCGTACTTGGTTACCGATCGCCAGTGCGGTTTCGGGATAGTGATGCATGAGAATTTTGCCTTCAATTGCTCCCGACGTTTCGGCAACCACCGCGTAGCCTTTAAATTTGAAGTTAAGCGGATCGTCCTGAAAACCTACGCCTGCCGTCCCCTTGAAACCTGCCATCGTATCGAGTGCCTTAATGGTTTCATCAACGAATGGCGCAAGAATCCTATTTTGTATTTCACTAAGTTGCATTGCGACTGCTCCTGGAGCGTCTGGGTAAAGACCCGACCAATAGCCGAATTTCGGGGAGTAATTCGCGCTCAACACCGATGGCGAATACGTAGCCTCTTATCGGCAACGGCGACAGGTTCTTTATTGCACGCGATTGCTCCTGTGACCTGGTGACTGCAACAGGGCTCGGATGGAAAATCTGGGTTTAATCACCGGGTACTTCTATAATGTGGCCTCAAGCGCCGCCACCGGCGCGCCAGCATGAGGATTGCGTGTGGCCAGCACTCTGAGCGTCGCGTGTATACAGCACCCCTGCACGGATGATCGCGACGCTAACCTCGCCGCCAGCATTGCGGGCATCCGCGACGCGGCGCACCGTGGCGCGCATCTGGTGCTGCTGCAAGAGCTGCACACCGGCGTGTATTTTTGCCAGAACGAAGACACCGCGAACTTTGAACGCGCCGAGTCGATACCCGGCCCTACGACTCACAGCCTGGGCGCACTCGCCAAAGATCTCGGTATTGTCATTGTCGCGTCGCTGTTCGAACGCCGCGCCGCCGGCGTGTATCACAACACGGCGGTGGTGTTGGAACGTGACGGCGCCATCGCCGGAAAATATCGCAAAATGCATATCCCCGACGATCCCGGTTTTCACGAG
>JANOOV010000113.1:0-18437 GCA_031421535.1 Gammaproteobacteria bacterium | reverse complement strand
GTTGCGTTTGGTCGGATGCAATCGTACCACCTGGCTACGCTGCGGCTCGTCTACGAAGTGGGGGCGATCGGTTGTGGCACGCCCGGTTTCGGTCGCCAACTCGGCTTCGCGTGCGGTGATCAAGGCCAGGCACTCGCGAATTCCCGCCACGGTATGCGGTGACAACGCATGTTTCACACCCGGCGCGGTGTGGGTGTCTTTGGCGACGTCGGTTAACACACGCTTCATCATGCGCAAAATGCGTTCTTCCTGGGTCAAGGGTGTGTGGCTCATGGGTGGCTCCTGAGGTTTCGATGTTGAAATTGTCGCATGGAGCGGCTTCAAGAGCGCATTGTTTCGCGGCGATACCGGCGTATCACCACCATGCAGCAACAGCGCCGTGCGTGGAACAACGTTTGCATCGTTAAAAATAGTGCCGATAATTCGTCGTGCCGTGGTGTTTCCCGATGACTAAATCTGACCGCGTCAAGCCGGTTGTTAAAGTCGCGCAGAATCGCGAACGTGAAGCCGCGCGGGTATTTGCCGACAGCCAGCGCGTGCTCCACGAGCGCGAGCAACGCCTGGATGAGCTGCGTCGCTACCGCGACGAATACCGCGAGAATTACCAGGCGCGCAGCCGCAGCGGCATGAGTGCGCAGCAGATGCGCACGTACCGTAATTTTCTTCTCAAGCTGGACGCAGCGGTGGAGCAGCAAGAGCAGGCCGTGCACGTTGCACAATGTGAGCTGACGCGGCAAAAAGCGCGCTGGATGGAAAAACATGTGCGCACCAAAGCGCTGGCCAATATGCGCACCCGGTACGTCACGCAAGAGCAACGCGCAGCGCAGCGCGTGGAGCAAAAAGAGTCCGACGAGCGCGGGCTGCGTCGCAACAAGCCCGACGAGTGATCAAGAAGGGCGCGGCGCTTTTTCCTCCCCGGTCGAATGCATGCCCTCCGTCAGCGGATACAAAGCGCATCAGTGTAGAGATTTTTGCGCTGTATCGAACACCCATCCAGCCGTTCTGGCTTTCTTCTCGAATTGGTTCGTTCGTGAAATACGATCCCAAATTTTGTTGCCCCAAAAATACCCCGGCTGAGTTCTACGCACGTGATCATTCCGTGATCTTTGTGTTTTAGCGTGCATGTTGTGGTGCGTCGCGCCGTAATGTTCCGGCGCGCTCGACCAAAAAATGTTTTCCGCAGCGGGAATAAACTCTTCAGCCAAGTGTTGGCTCATCTGACATGGTGCTCTGCGGTTGCCATGGGGGAGATCGATGCACTGTTGATTCTTCGCGGGGGAGCACCTTCACACACCAGAGGAGTATTTGTCATGCATGCCATTCGCAACATCGTTACGCTGTCCGCTTCATTGTTGTTCTCGTCCGCTTGGCTGCCTGCACTGGCCGCGCCGCTGCCTGCGGGGACCGTGCTCACCATCGACCCGGGCGTCAACAACACAACGTCATCCGCGTGTGTCACTGGCTCATGTTTTTCCGTCGCAATCGGCAACACGACCACGACCTACTACTACAACCTGCAACCGGGATCGGACGGCGGCATCGTGATCGGTAAGAATCAGGCCGCCGGTATCAGTCCTGCGCCGGGCGAACTCGCAGGCTTCATGCGCGTCGGCGCCACGGAAGCGCCGGGTTCGATGTACACGACGCCGTATATTTTCCAGCCGACCAGCGATGCTGCGGCGAATATTTTCGATGATCAGTCGTGTTCGAGTTCGAGCGCCTGCGTAGGTAAAACCGTGCTGGGCACCTGGAACAAGTCCGGCGGTCTCAGTCGCGGCAATGCCTTGGGCACCGCCTACAGTGAGTGCGCTGGATATCCAACCCTGTATTGTCCCGGCGTGACCCAGTGGGCGATCACTCCAGCCGGCGCACCGGGCGTGGATGGCGACCGTTACGTGTTGGAATATGTGCGCATTTTTCAGGACACTCTCGATGGCCAGTTTCACCACACGCTCCGCTTTCACGTCGAAGGCACGATCCAGTTACCGAAAGCGATTGGCGTCGACGTGGCAGCCTCCTTAACCGCCACACCAAATCCGGTTGCACCCAACGCAGCACTGACCTATACCGCCACCGTCATCAGCGCGGGCACCCAGTCCGCAACTGGCGTGGTCCTGATGGATTCATTACCGCTCAGCGCCACCTTTGTTTCGGCGGTGGCCAGCCAAGGTTATTGCACGGGTACGGCAGTCGTGTCTTGCGCCTTGGGCGATCTCTCCAGCGGCGCCAGCGCAACGGTGCAAATCACCGTGATCCCCACCGTCACTGGCTTGTTGAGCAACAGCGTCAGTGTGACCAGCACTGAGACCGACGTGAATCCGGCGAACAACACGGCGAACTCCGGCGTGACCGTCGAAGTGCCGGTGCCCACTGCGGACGTCGGCGTGACCATGACCGGCACACCGAATCCGGTGAAAGTCTTGGGCAATGTAACCTACACCATCAAGGCCAGTAACAGCGGCCCGGATAGCGCCACCGCCGTCATCGTGACGCAAGGCGTGCCATTCGGTATGCGTTTTGTCTCCGCCAGCACCAGCCAAGGCTATTGCTATGGCACCACGACCGTGACGTGCCTGCTCAGTGCGCTGGCCAGCGGCGCCAACGCAACCGTGACCGTCGTCTTGCAAGCACGCTTTCGCGGTACTCGCACCAGCGTCGCCAAGATCAGCACCCTCACCAAAGACAACAACGCGGCCAACAACAGCGCCAGTGTGCAAATAACTATTAAGTAGTTTTTGTTCGAGACCAGCGGCGCCCCACGGCGCCGCTCTTTTTTTGCGCTATCCCTGTGATATTTCCGTGACCTCTCTTCGTTAGCTTACACGCTGACAAATCGGCCATCGGCACTGCGCCGCTGCTTCAATCGAAACCACCTGCCCATGAACCCAGGAGACATTATGCATACTCCAAACTTTGCGTTACGTTCGGTTTTTCTTTCCGCGTTGTTGTCGGCCACCACGACCTCTGCACTGGCCGCAACCGACTACATTGTCACGCCGCTACCAGGTATTGAGTCGAGCGACAACCTACTGACCGCCATTAGCACCACCGGCACCATTGCCGGTGTTTCGTGGACACTGGATTCGTACAAAGCCGCGATCTGGGATAACACCGGCGCCGTGCGCGAACTGTTTCCCGGCTCACAGGAGGAATCGCTGGCGTACGACATCAACGCAACAGATCAGGTCTTGCTGTTCGGCCCGCGCATCTGGGACAACGGTGTCGTGACGCCGGTAGCCGTGAACGTCAGTTCCGCCCCACTCGATGGACCGCTGGCGTTCAACGACGTCGGGCAAGTGGTCGGCACCGGATATTTCCGGGTCGGCTCGATCAACCAGCGGCATGCCTTTGTCGTGACCAACGGCGTGACCACCGATCTCGGCGCGCTGCCGGGTGCGACGGCCAGTTGGGCCACCGACATCAATAACAATGGCGACGTCGTCGGCTATTCGTATGCCACACCCGCCGCCCCGCGCGCGACGTTGTGGCGCAACGGCAGCATCATCGACCTGGGCGCGTTGCCGGGCCAAACCACCAGCATGGCGGAAGACATCAACGACCACGGCCGCATCGTCGGTACCTCGGGGGGGCGTTTGTTCACCTGGGAAAACGGCGTGATGACCGATCTCGGCACGATCGCCGCGAACACGGTAATGACCGCGCGCGCGATCAACAACAACGGCGACATCGTCGGTCAATTCGCTGCTGCAAAACCGTTTTTGTGGAGCAACGGTGCGTTTACCGATCTCAGCACTCAACTAGGCTTTAGTGGTGGATGCGATGCCGTAGACATTAATGACGCGGGACAAATCGCGCTGAGTTGTCCGGGTAGCGGCTACCGCTTAACGCCCGCCGCACCGGCGAGTGACTTGGTCATCAGCATATCGACCGGCTCGTTCTACGCGACGGTTGGATTTCCGCTCACCTACACGTTGAACGTGAGTAACGTGGGTTCGTTGGCGGCGAGCAATGTGACCGTAAACCAACTGTTTCCTGCGAACGTGACTTTCATTGCAACGACACCGAGCCAAGGCAGTTGCAGCGGCAGCACCACCGTATCGTGTAATTTGAATACGCTTGCCGCCGGCGCGAAAGCCACGGTGCAAATGACAGTCATTCCGACCGTTGTCGGCGTATTGCTCACGAGCGCCAGCGTCACGGGCAGCGCAGTTGAAAACAACACGCTCAACAATACGGCTTCGTCTTATGTGTCTGTTAGCGCGGCGTCCGCCGACCTCGGCATCACCATGACCGGCAGTGCGAGTACCGTCAAACGCAAACCCAGAATCACGTTTACCATCAACGTAAAGAATAGCGGCCCCTCCAGCGCCAGCGGCGTGATCGTGACCGACTATCTACCCCTCGGTGCGACGCTGGTCTCGGCGAGCAGCAGTCAAGGCAGTTGCAGCAGCACGACGCCAGTTAAGTGCAATCTGGGTACGATGTTGAACGGGGCAAGCGCCAGTGTGACGGTCGTCGTACAGCCCACTAATACGTTCAATACCAACACCGCATCAGTTGCGTCGAGCACGCAGGATAACGTCAGCACCAACAACGCCGCGTCCGTTACGATACGCGCGAACTAGCATTATCTGCTTTTGGCAGTCCTGAACCGGGATCGGGCGATGCCTTGCTGCATCGCTCGATCTCGCACTGCCTTCCATGCCAATCCAGCTCACCCCCGCTGACGCACGCCGTGCGCATGATCTTCTGTGATCTTTTTGCATCACGCTGCGGGAATAAATTCACGCGACCCCCACCTCGTTTTCAAGATCGATCCGGGCGGTCGGTGCCATTAACATTCAGAGAAATGACAACAAGAAATACAGTCGGTCGGCGCCAGAAGCAGACGTACTACAGGATTCAGCAACTGGAGCAGGTTTGTGTTGTTTGTTGACCTCTGATTCGAAAATCGTCGGCTCAATTTAGTAAGGAGAGTAAACACTTGCTCTCGGCCAGATGATGCGGACAACTTGACCTGACAGACACGACCAACAGAATCTGTAACTGTCAGATCAGGTCGCAACTAGTACACTTCACCTCAGCGCCTCGCTCTACACTTTTCAGCGAAACAGCTTCAACCCCGACGCTGCCCCCAACGCTTTTATTACTTCCTCGTGGCCGTTGATTTTTGCCAGGTCCAATGCGGTGAGGCCGTTTTTGTTTTTTGCCGCAACTTTGGCGCCCGCGCTCAATAGTATTTTGGTCATGTCGACGTAGCCTTTTTCCGACGCCGTTATCAGCGGCGAGGTGCCGAACTCGTTCTGCATGTTGACGTCGGCGCCTTTGCTGATGAGCAATTGCGCCAGGCCGATATGTCCGCGCGTGGCGGCAAAAAATACGGCGGTATTGCCGGTGTTGCTGCGCGCATTCAGGTCGATGCCACGCCCGATCAATGCTTCGACCACGGCGGTATGGCCATTGACTGCCGCGCGCATCAGGGGTGTGAGTCCGCGTTGGTCTTTAATGGCGGGATCGGCATTGTTGCCCAGGAGCAGGGTGATCGCATCGAGATGCCCGCGCGCGGCGGCATACCACAACGCAGTGCGTCCTTGCGTGTCGCGGAGATTGTTATCCGCCTTGACGTTCGCAAGCAGCGTGACCACGTCGAGATGGCCTTCGTTGGCGGCTTTCATGAGCGCCGTTTCGCCTGCGGGATCGGCAGCGTTGGCCTGGGCGTTTTCACCTAGCAACAACTTTACGATATCGCGGTGTCCGCGTGCTGCCGCAATCATCAGCGGAGTGAGTTGCTGTTTGTTGCGGTTATCGACCTGGGCGCGCCGGGCAAGCAGTATTTGTACGGCATTGGCGTAACCGCGCCGCGCCGCGAAATGCAGCGCGGTATCGCCTGCGAGATCCGCGCGATCAATCTGTGCTCCGGCATCGAGCAGGATGGAAATCACGCTCGCGTGACCTTTGGTCGCGGCATACATCAATGCCGTGCGACCTTCTTCGTCGACGCTGTCAACGACCGCGCCCTTGCTTAGCTGCGCGCGCACGCTGTCCTGGTTACCGTTGAACGCGGCATTCATCAACGGGGTCCACTGGAAAAACGGCCTGACATCGGTCGGTAGCGGCGCCGTGGCGGCGGCCGCGAGTGCACTGCCGCCGAGTAATATCAGCGGCCAGCAAATGATAAGTTTCAACATTGAGTCGATAACCTTGCGGGCGATATCGGTGTAAAATGTCATATTAAGGCTCGTGCTTAAAGCTACAGTATAGGCAAACCATGTTGTTTTCTTGTTTGAGAAATTCGCTGGTGCGTTCATTTACCCAGGTCGGGTGCACGTTATTGTGCGCGATGCTGCTTGTGGTGTCGGCCCATGCCGAATCGCTGGATCGGGCGATTGAGGCTTACGATTTTAAAGAATATCAGGATGCGGCGCAGTGGCTGCGTCCGTGGGCGGAACAAGGTCGGGCCGAAGCGCAATATCGGCTCGGCATGCTGTTTGAAAACGGGCAGGGGGTTGTAAAAAATCTCCAGGATGCAAAAAAGTGGTACCGCGAAGCGGCGGTGCAGGGGCATTTGGGCGCACGACACCGTCTTGAGGCACTGGGGGAAAGGTCGGCCCATGACGGCGAGACCGTGGCGATCAAATGGTATCTGGACATTGCCGACCAAGGCGATGCCAATGCGCAATATAATTTAGCGTTCATGTACGAGACCGGATTCAGTGTTCCCAAAGATTACGGGAAAGCCGCGCGTTGGTACGCGTCTGCCGCAGAAAAAAAACATGTACTCGCCCAGTTACGCCTGGGCTTGATGTACCTGGCCGGAGCGGGAGTGAAACAAAGCGAGATTCAGGCCAAAAAATGGTTGAGCGCGGCGGGTAAGCTGGACAATAAACTCGCGCTCAGTGTGCAGCAGCAATTGCTGGGCGCCGGTCCGGAGCTGCGGCTGAATAAACCTGCAATCGCGGATAAATTGCTGAGTGTTTCCGCCCGGGATGAGAAGAAAGCTCTGGAGGTGCTGAATGCCAGCGTGCAAGCAGCGCGCGCGGCGCAAGACCGCGAACGGGCGAGTCGCGACGTACAGCTCGAAAAGGGCAAAGGCATCAAGTCCGCGCTGGAGCAGGACACCCATGTCGAGTTCGGTCTGGATGCACAGGGGCGACGCACCCTCAAGTGGTATGAACGCAATGCAGAGCGCGGTGTGGCCGCCGCACAATTCCAGTTGGCAAAGTATTACGAGCTGGGCACCGAAGTGCCGGTGGATATCAAGGAAGCGGTGCGTTGGTACCGCAGCGCCGCCGAGCAGGGCCATGCCGAAGCGCAGTTTTATTTTGCGATGCTCAACTATTACGCCATTGGCGTGGATCGCAATGCAGTGTTGGCCCGGTCGCTCATTAAAGCGGCGGCGCAGCAGGGTCATAGCGCTGCGCAGCGCGTACTCGAAGCGGCCGACGCGGTTCTGGAACGACAGTCCATGTCGGTGTGGTGGTTGACGCGCTTTGGCCAGGAACAAAACGGGCAGGCGTTGCAACAGGTGGGTCATTTGTACAAGCTGGGTCGTGGTGTACGCGCTGACACTGATAAAGCAAAACAATATTACCAGGCGGCGGCCACCGCCGGGTTCGACGCAGCGTTGTTGTCGCCGTTGCCCAGCACCCGGCGTGTTGTGGAACACTTGCCCGCTTTGGCGCACGCAGAGTCGGCCGATGCGCCATCGGTGTCAGGACAAGACAACACGAAGCCCACGATAGGCGGGCAAGCATGGCCGGGCCAGAGTCAGATGACGTTGTTGTTTGCACAGCCGTGGGTCAAATACTCGCTATTCGCCGTGATCGTGTTATTGCCGATCCTGGCATTTTTCCGGGTTGCAGCGAAAGAAAAACAACGCATTCTGGAAGACAGGAAAAACTCACGCCGCCGGGTCACGCTTGCCGGACAAACGCCGAATCCCTTCTGGTAGCCGTAAAGTCAGGGTGCCGCTGCGCGGCAACCTGACCTACAACAATGGGCATGACTTTAAATAATCTGTGAACTGGAAATGGAATGGCCGGATTACACGGTGCCAAACTTGGTTTCAATTTCAATCCCGAATTTTTTCAGCATCGGCGTAGGCAACGCGCCACCGGCGCAGATGATCACCGCGTCATTCTCGAAGTGCTGCACTTTGCCGGCGTGACTGATCTCGACACTATCGGGTTTGATGATCTGGATTTCCGACCCCAATAAAATTTTTACCCGGCCGGCGGTTTCATGTTCGGTAATTTTATGGATATTTTTGTCCGCAGCCCGTGAGTACGCGGTGCCGCGATACGACAGAATGACGCTTGCTCCCGGTTCGTCGGCAATGCTGCTTGCCGCTTCCAATGCGCTGTTGCCGCCACCTACGACCAGTACCCGCTGGTTTCGATACTGCTCAGGGTCGGTCAGACTGTAGGTGACCTTCGGCAGATTTTCGCCGGGAACATCCAGCGTTTGCGGCGTGCCGCGCCGTCCGATGCAGAGCAATACGTTTTTGGTGAGATAGCGGTGCTTGTTGGTTTCAAGAATAAAGCCGTCGTCGGTGTTGCTGATGTTCTCCAGGCGCTCCTGATAATTGATGCGCACGCCGGTTTTTTTTGCGACGTCCTGCCACAGCGCGATGATGGACTCTTTGGTTGTTTCACGAAAATTCACCTTGCCGTAGATCGGCAATTCAGCCGGTCCGGACATGACGATTTTTTTACGCGGGAAATGGGTGATCGCACCGCCCAGTGAATTTTGCTCGACGGTTACAAACCGCAGGCGATTCTTCAACGCACACAGCGATGCCGCAAAACCCGCCGGTCCGGCGCCGACGATGACGACGTCCAGCGCGTTGCCTTGACCCACGCCGGGTTTTTTCATGATGCATTCCATGGCCTGGCGGCCCTGTTCGATTGCGTTGCGGATCAAACCCATTCCGCCTAATTCTCCGGCGATAAAAATTCCCGGCACATTGGTTTCAAAGTTGGGTTTAATCACGGGAATGTCGAGCCCGCGCCGCGCGGTGCCAAACACCAGCGTAATGGCGTCTTGCGGGCAGGCCGATTTGCAGGCGCCATGTCCGATACAGTGCCCCGGAGTGACCAGCAAAGCCCGGTCATTGATGATGCCCAGCACATCCCCTTCAGGGCACGCGGTCACACAGGTGGCGCAGCCCAGACATTTGTTGTAGTCGATGACGGGATGCAACGATGCGGGTTCGGCGCCGGTCGCATTTGCGGCCTGCATCTTTTCGGTGCTGTGTTGTGAAGCTTTATGTTTTATACGCCGGAAAATGACCCAGGTAATAACGAGCGGCGTGAGATACAGCAGTAATTTAGGCAGGTCTTCGGCGCTTTTTATAGACAACAGCAAGAGCAAGTCTTTCAGAAACTGAAGTGATCCATCCATATCAATGCGCCTGCCCCGATGACCAATTGCGGGTAAAGACCTCCGGTAAACGGCGCGATTGTAAAACAAGTCGTGTTGTTTAAATACAGCCGGACAAAAAACTGCGGTGATGGAGCGCTGCGAAAATTACTGTCCCAGTTCCGCCAGCTCGCGATGCAATAATTCATCATCACCGAGATTTAATTCCACCAATCGGCGCAAGTGCGTAATGCTGTCGAGGTCGATGTGTTCGCACTTCAGGCCAATGCGTTCAGCTTCGACGTGCGCAACGCGCATGTCCATGCGGATGACGGATGCGCCGCTGTCCAGCGGAATTTCAATGCCGAGCATATCGCCCTTGCTGCCTTTCCAGTCGGGCGGCCTGACGATCAATGCGCCTTTGAGCGAAACATCAATCACCCGCACGGTGGTGGTGCTGACGATACGCCCTGGCATATCAAAGGGAATGCGTTTGAATCGGCGTTGTTCGTTTTCCATAAAAATCTCACGCTGCGTCAACTAGACTGAAACTCTATCGGCATTCCGTTAGAATTCTTGCCACGCAGACACGCAGGAGCGGTGATTGTGAGATTGAGCGCGAAACAGTTCCGCGACTGGGACAATAAGGCCATTACCTTGCTGGGAATGTCCGGTGTGGGGAAAACCCGTCTGGCGATGATGTTACGTCGCAGTCACTGGTTTCACTTTTCCGGCGACTATCGCATTGGCACGCGTTACCTCGACGAGGCGATTCTTGACAATATCAAGCAACAGATCATGCACATCCCGTTTTTGCGCGACCTGCTGCGCACCGATTCGATTTATATCCGCAATAATCTGTCGGTGGACAATCTCAAGCCGGTATCAAGTTTTCTGGGCAAGCTCGGCAATCCGCAGAGTGGTGGCTTGGGCCTTGCGGAATTCAAGCATCGGCAAGAATTGCATCGCGTTGCGGAAATTGCCGCGATGCGCGACGTGCCGGAATTTATTCGCAAGGCGCAGGAGATTTACGGCTACCCGCACCTGGTTAATGATGCCGGTGGCAGCGTGTGTGAACTCGACGATCCGCAGACCATCGACATCGTCAGTAAACACACGCTGGTGCTGTACATCCAGGCCAGCAAAAATGACGAGCAGGCGTTGATCCGGCGCGCGGTGGAAGATCCCAAGCCGCTGTATTACCGCGAAGCATTTTTGGATGAGCAGCTCGCCTTGTACATGGTGGAGAAAAATCTCCGCTACGTCGCATTGATCGAGCCGGATGATTTTGTGCGCTGGATGTTCCCGCGTCTGTTTTATTCGCGCATTCCGCGTTATGAGGCGATTGCCCGTGAACACGGTTACACCGTGACCACCGATGAAGTCGCCAAGGTGGCCGACGAATCTGGTTTTCTACGCTTGATCGAGACCGCGCTTGATCGGCACGTGTGAGGTGTCTTGTCTGCGCCGGGCGGCGTCGCTAGACTTGAACGCAACTTAACCACAGACACCGCAAAGCCATGCCGCTGGTCGCGCATTCCAATTTACCCACCTTCGAGCGCCTGCGTCGCGATGGTGAAGCGGTTACGCCGCTTGATGCGGCGTTGCACCAGGACATCCGCGAGCTGCACATCGGCTTGCTCAACATGATGCCGGACGCGGCACTGGCCGCGACCGAGCGCCAGTTCTTTCGGCTGGTTGGCGAGAGCAATGCCATCGCGCAGTTTTACGTGCATCCGTTCACGCTCAAAGAATTGAAACGCGAACCGGAGGCTCAGGCCTACGTGAATCAGTTTTACGACTCCTTCGAAAAATTGAAAAAAGACGGACTGGATGCGCTCATCATCACCGGCGCCAATGTCACGCAGCCGGATCTGTCGCTCGAACCGTTCTGGCAACCGCTGAACGACGTCATCGACTGGGCCTACGAGAACGTGACCTCGACATTATGTTCCTGCCTCGCCACCCATGCCGTGCTGCAATTTCGCTATGGGCAAAAGCGCAGGCCGCTGGGTTTCAAACGCTGGGGCGTGTACTCGCATCGTGTGGTGGACCGGCGTCATCCGCTGGTCGGCGATGTCAACACCCGCTTCGATGTGCCGCATTCGCGCTTCAACCAGATTGACCGCGCGCAATTTGATGCGGCGGGTTTGCAGGTGCTGGTGGAAAGTGAACAAGCGGGCGTCCATCTGGCCGTCAGCGAAGATCAATTTCGCCTGGTGTTTTTTCAGGGCCACCCCGAATACGACACGGTCAGTCTGCTCAAGGAGTACAAGCGCGATATCAAATTGTTTCTTGCGGGCAAGCGCAACGACTACCCGCCGTTTCCGGAAAATTATTTTTCCACACAATCGCAGGCCATACTCGAAGAACACCGGGATCACGTTCTGAGTGCGCGTAACCAAGGCGCACCACTGCCGGAATTTCCCGAGAGTCTGATGATCGCTGCACTCGACAATACCTGGCACGACAGCGCCGAAGCGGTCATCGACAACTGGATCGGCAAGGTGTACCAGCTCACTCATCTGGACCGGAAAAAACCGTTTCAGGATGCGATTGATCCGAATGATCCACTCCGCTTGCGCGGAAAACAGGGCACTTGAAACAGGCTATAAGCTGACAATGCAACCCGATGTGACTGAGTAACTTACGGAGGAAGTGATCATGGCAAGTACCACTATAAAATCGGCAGTTCGAAAGAAAACGCCTACTTCTGGCATCAAACGAACTACCGGCCCGGCGCGCCAGGTACGGGTGCTGGTTGCTACGCGCAAGGGTGCGTGGATTTTTCACGGTGATACGGCGCGCAAGACCTGGCGCACCGATGGCCCGCACTTTCTCGGCCACATTATCAATCATCTGGTGCTTGATCCGCGCGACGGCCGCACCCTGCTGGCTGCGGCCAAGACCGGGCACCTGGGTCCCACGGTGTTTCGTTCCACGGATCGCGGCCGCACCTGGAAGGAAGCCGCCCGCCCGCCCGCATTCGCAAAGGCGCCGGAGGGTGACAAGGGCCGCAGCGTCGATCACACCTTCTGGCTCACGCCGTGCCACGAAAACGAACCGAACGCATGGTATGCGGGCACTTCACCGCAGGGCTTGTTCCGCTCCGACGACGGTGGCGACACCTGGACACCGTTCTCCATGATTAACGACGACCTGCAATACCGCGCATGGATGGGCAGTGTGCAGGACGGCACGCCCGACGGGCCGAAGCTGCACTCGATCATCGTTGATCCGCGCGATCCCAAGCACCTGTACTTTAGTATGTCGGGCGGTGGTGTGCATGAAACGCTCGACGGGGGGCGAAGCTTTGCAACGCTGGTGACGGGCATGGAGGTGGTCGGCGGATTTGATCCGGCCAATCTCGCCTGCCATGATCCGCATTGCGTGCGGATGTGTCCGAGCAACCCGGATCGTCTGTACCAGCAAAATCATTGCGGCATTTATCGCATCGACCGGCCATCGAACGAGTGGGTACGCATCGGCAACAATATGCCCAGGCGCGTCGGCGACGTTGGCTTTCCGCTGGTGATTCACCCGCGCGATGCCGACACCGCGTGGGTCTTTCCGATGGATGGCCAGACCGTGTGGCCGCGCACCAGCCCGGAAGGCAAACCCTCGGTGTATGTCACGCGCAACGGCGGCAAACGCTGGCAACGCCTCGATGTCGGCCTGCCTGAAGCCCAGGCGTGGTGGACGGTGAAGCGCCAGTGCATGACGGCAGATACGCAGGATGCCGTCGGCCTGTATTTTGGAACCACCAGCGGCGAGTTATGGATGAGTCGTGACGAGGGCCAACGCTGGGTGTGCATCGCGCGCAATCTTCCTGAAATCTATGCGGTGGAAGTTGCCGAGGTATGATCGATGCAGGTGCTGATTCCAAGTTCGTTGCTGTCATACACCAAAGCGCCGGAGGTTGACGCCACCGGCGCGACGCTTGCGCAGCTGCTTGCTGACCTTGACCGCCAGTATCCAGGCCTGCGTTTCCGCGTGGTTGACGAACAAAACCGGATGCGCGGGCAAATGCGCTTTTTCGTCAACGGTGAACAGGTGTTCGATCTGACACACCCGCTGCGTCCCAGCGACGCGGTGTATCTGGTGCAAGCGTTGAGCGGGGGGTGAGGTTGGTTCGGAAGCTGTTGCCTTCAACTTTTACCGGCAAAGTCCACAGCCCTAAGATGCGCCTGCGATTTTCAGCAAGGGCGGGTGGACTCTGCGTCGCGATGCGCATCGGCTTCGAGCGGATCGCCCCGCAGTTTTATGTACCACTCGCGCGGTGTACGGGCCAAGAGATGAGGAATCGTGCGCCGCCCAACGTTGAGTCTTCCACGCTGATATTTCCACCGTGCCACGCAGCGATGCGCTGCGCGATGGCCAGTCCCAGACCATAGCCGCCGGAGTCGCGATTGCGGCTGGTGTCCAGGCGCGTGAACGGATCGAAGATGCGCGCGCGATCCGCTGTCGGGATGCCGGGGCCGTCATCGTCGATGGCGATGTGGCAGGTATCGGCAGTTACGTTGCAGCTCACTTCGACATACTTCGTGGCGTAGCGTTGGGCGTTTTGCAGCAGGTTGCCGAATGCGCGCGCCATGAGCTTGGGTTCGAAATCGGTGCAGGCCGCTCCCGCGATGGGCGCGGGATGGACATGCAATGCGATGTGACGTTCTCCGCTCCAGGCGCGCTGCACTATTTCGTTCAACCACGCCGCCAGATCTTGACTCTCAAGTTTTAACTCCGGCGTAGCGCGGTCGAAACGCGCATAGGTCAGTAGCTCGGCGATCAGCCCGTCGAGTTCGTCGATGTCGGTGTTCATGCCGTCGAGATGGCGCCTGCGCGTCTCCGCATCCGGCGCATTTTGCAGCATCTCCATGCCGAAGCGCAGCCGCGCCAGCGGGGTGCGCAGTTCGTGCGACACCGCATTGGTTAATTCTTTATGCGATGAAATCAGTTGCTGGATGCGGTCTGCCATCGCGTTGAAGGTGTGTGCGAATTGTCCCAATGCCGCACGCGGTGCGATGCGGGTGCGGGCGGCGAAATCGCCGCGCCCGAAGGCTTCGGCGGTGGCGCGCAATTGCGCCAGGCCGCGCCACAGTGGGCGTACCCAAATATACACGGCAATAGCAACGATAATCGCAAGAATGGAATAGAGAATGGGATCGAGCTTACCTATTATTGTAGGTTCAACGAACGGGCCAATGCTTAACACATTGTTGCTGGTGCCGATACGATAGTGATCGCGTTCATCGCTAGTATCAGCGTCGGTTTCCACCACCTGTCCGGCACGTAACCGGTCACGTTGCAGCGGCGTGAGAGGCACTTTCTCCATGTCCTGCAAGACGACCGGAAACCCGAATTGCGTGTTGAGTCGCGCCAGTACCTCGGGCCAGGCGGTGTCGGGCTGCTGCTGCAGCTCGTGTTCAAGTAAATAAAATGTGCCGATCAGCATACGATGCGTGTGGTCGGATTCGGTTGCAGAAATTGCTACTTCCCAAGCTTGATCGCTGTCTTTCACGCGTCGGTACAGATAGTCCGCTGCGTCAATTTTTTCATGAAGGGTTTCACCGTTGCGCAAACGCTGCAGGCGCGCGTCGGGCAGTTCGAGAGCGTCGATGCGGCGCAGATTGATCGGATAGCCGAAGGCGGTTTGCAAGACGCGTAATTGCTCCGGCCAACGCTCCTGATTTTGGTCCAGCGTAGCATCAAGGAGTGTCATGCTGCCTTTGGCTTGTAAGGAGAAATGACGGTCGAGCGTGTTTTGCAAAGCCGGTTCAAGCAGCGTTTGAATGCCAATGATAAAGCCCGCGACGACGATCGCGATCAATGCATACAGCGTGATAAAAAGTTTTCCCATGAAATATCAAGACCAGGCGTCGGCGACAAACAAATAGCCTTTGCCGCGAATGGTTTTAATGCGGGTGGGTAGTGCGGGGTCATCGTGCAATTTTTTCCGCAAGCGCGAAATGCGTAAATCCACCGAGCGGTCCACGCCGTCGTAGTCGATTTTCCGCAGTGCGGTGAGTATCGCGTCACGACCCAGAACTTCTCCGGCGTGACGCGCCAGCAGCCAGAGTATTTCGAACTCGTTGCTGGTGAGGGCAATGGGCTCGCCGTTGAACACGACTTCGCGTGCCGCTGCGCGGATCAACAACTTGCCGAAGGTTAAATCGCGAACCTCCGAGGCGCCCTGTTGCGGCGCACCGCGCCGCAACAGGGCGCGAATGCGCGCCAGCAACACGCGCGGCTGCACCGGCTTGGTCACGTAATCGTCGGCGCCGATTTCCAAACCCATCACATGATCGATGTCTTCACCGCTTGCAGTGAGGATCAGAATCGGGCCCGTGAAGCGGGTACGCACGGTGCGGCAAATTTCAAAACCGTCGCAGCCGGGCAGCATTAAATCCAGCACCACCAGCTCGGGCCGCTCACCGAGGATACGCGCGGCAGCGCGGTCACCGCGCGCTTCGATCATCACGGTGAAGCCATGTTGCGCCAGGTATTCCCGCACCAACGCGGCCAGACGCGCGTCGTCTTCCACCAACAGCACGCGGCAAGGTTCAGCGGAGATTGCGGTGAAGGTCATGAGCGTTATTCGTCTTAGCGGTACACAGGCATACAGGATATTAGCCCAGTTAACGACGCCGGAGCCTGCGTCTCAACACATCGTTACGTTCGGATACATTTCGATACAGACCCCGGCGCCGCCTTTATCTAGGCTATGTCGTTATCAGGCAAAAGGGGGCATCACAGTGTTTGAGATACTCAAGGCGGGCGGATGGCTGATGTTGCCGATCCTGTTGTGCTCGGTGTTGTCCATTGTCATCGTCGTGGAACGTTTCTGGTCTTTACGGAAACACAAGATCATGCCCAGTCATCTGGTGGCGAGGATTTTTAACTGGCACAAAAACAACGAACTGACGTTGGAAAATATTCGCGCCTTGCGCGCCGGTTCACCGCTGGGACGCATGCTGGCGGCGGGCTTGATGAGTCGCGATGCGAATCGCGCGCTGATGAAACAAAGCATCGAAGACGCCGGTCGCCATGAAGTCCATGAGCTGGAACGCTACCTCAATAGCCTCGGCACCCTCGCCGCGATCACCCCTTTGCTCGGCCTGCTCGGCTCGGTGCTGGGCTTGATGGAAGTGTTTACCTCCATGACCAGTCAAGGGATCGGTAATCCGCAAGCCCTGGGCTCGGGCATCTCGCAAATCATGATTGCCACCGCCGCCGGCCTGTTGGTCGCGATCCCGAGCTTGACGTTTTATCGCTACTTTCAACGCCGTGTGGACGAGCTGGCAGTCGGCATGGAGCAGCAAGCGCTCGCTCTGCTGGGGCTGATGCTCGGCGAGCGTGATCTCACCTTGGCCTCCGAGATTAAAAAATGAAAGGACGTCCACGCTGTCGCGAACAGTCTGCCCGGTTGGTATCTACACAGGAATTCGCGCTAGGGGTGTCTGGAAGGCTCCGAAAATTAGCGTGTTGGATAAACTAACGAGGTACATAGCCATGCCCAAACAATCCCCAGTACTCTCACGCCGTAAATTTCTAAGGACGGCACTCAGCTCGTCACTGATTGCCGCGCTCGCTCCGCCGGTGTTTGGCGCTGAGCGAATAGCAAGCAGCGTCGATGTAGTCATTATTGGGGCCGGATTGGCGGGGTTGACCGCTGCCCTGGAATTGCGCACAGCGGGCCGTTCCGTTTGTGTTGTAGAGGCGCGCGAACGTGTTGGCGGGCGAACTCTGGATTATTCCATCGGCGGTGGCCATGTGGTGGAACGAGGTGGCCAATGGATCGGCAACACGCAAACCGAAATACTGTCGTTGGCCGAGGAGCTGGGTGTTGATAATTTCCCAAGTTACACCCAGGGCAAGACCGTGTTGTATATGAACGGCACGCGTTTTGTCGTAGATGACATAGATAACAACCCCGCCGCAAGCGAGGCCAAATACCAGCTTGATCAAATGGCGCTGACGGTTCCCCTTAACGCACCATGGACTGACGCCCAAGCGGCCGAGTGGGATGGCCTGAGCGTAGCGGATTGGCTGACCGGCAATGTGCGTGAGGTCGAAGCGCGGCAAAGCATCGAAGCGGAAATTCAAAGTTTCTTGCCTGCGCCAACCCAAGATATTTCCCTGTTGTACTTTCTTTTCTATGTGCATTCCGCCGGGGGGTTACAGGCGCTCAGTAGCGGTGCCCAGGAATTGCGTTTCAAGGGTGGGCCGCAAGCGCTGTCACAAAAAATGGCTCAGCTATTGGAAGATGATTTGGTGCTGGGTTCGCCGGTGCGCAAAATCATCCAGACCGCCGCGGCAGTCAAGGTCGTCTCGCGGCGCGCCTGTATCACTGCCAAGCACGTGGTCGTGGCCATGATGCCGGCCGATATCCAGCGGATTCGTTTTTCCCCGGCATTGCCTCAGCAGCGGCGTTTACTGAATGCCCAATGGCAGGGTGCAGCGGGGTTTAAGGTCAATGTGGTTTATGCAAAGCCCTTCTGGCGCGCCCAGGGTTTAAGCGGTTTTGCGGTGAGCGATGACGGCCCGGTTCCCACCACCTTTGACAATTCGCCGCCGGATGCTTCACGCGGTGTTCTCCTCGGATTTGTAGAGCAACAAGCCGCGCCCACAGATGCAGCAATGCGACGTCAGAGCATCTTAAACGCCTTGGCGCGCCTATTCGGGAACGAGGCCCTGAATCCCCAAGCTTATATTGAGATGGATTGGTCCAAGGAACGCTGGACCGGCGGTTGTGTTTCCATCCTCGGGCCCAACGTGCTCACGCGGCAGGGTGCTGCCTTACGCCAGCCTTTTCAGCGCATTCATTGGGCCGGCACGGAAACGTCGGATATATGGAACGGCTATATGGAAGGCGCGGTGCGCTCCGGCAAACGGGTGGCCATGGAACTTCTTGATGACAAAAGCGCTGGAGTTCTTGGGCTTTCCAGTTCCACGAACATTGCAGAATATTGAAAACAAAGGGTCAGGTTTAACCATGACTAGTCGAGCGTGATCTCAGTTTAGCGTCTTACAATAGAGAGGTATGCATTATGAAAATGACACCGAAAACTTTTGCGTTGTTTTTACCGGGCCTCGCGCTGGCTCTGGCCATGCTGGGGGGC